>CAZWPV010000067.1:5307-9490 GCA_964635485.1 uncultured Anaerolineales bacterium | reverse complement strand
AGCACGAGGTGATGATCGAGGCGGTGGAGAACCACAATCCCGAGGTCATCATCATCGACGAGATCGGGCGCGAGCTGGAGGCGCTGGCGGCGCGCACCATCGCCGAGCGCGGCGTGCAGCTGATCGCCACCGCCCACGGCAACACGCTCGATAACCTATTGATGAACCCGACGCTATCCGATCTGGTCGGCGGCATCGAGAGCGTGACGCTTTCCGACGAGGAGGCACGCCGCCGCGGCACGCAAAAGACGATTCTGGAGCGCCGCGCGCCGCCCACCTTCGACGTGCTGATCGAGATTCAGGACCGGCAGCGGCTGCTCATCCACCACGACGTGATCGATTCGGTAGATGCCCTGTTGCGCGGCCACCCACTGCAAGCGGAGCTGCGCTACCGGGACGCCGGTGGAGAAATCCACAAGGAAAAGGTATCGCCGAATCACCTGGGGGAGCGCGAGAGCGGGAGGCCTGTGGCTGCACCTTCCCCCATGTCCGTCGTTTTCGACGGGCGGGACCCGGTGCGCATCCTGCCCTACGGCGTCGCCCGCAACCGGCTGGAGCGGGCCACCCGCCGCATGCACGTGCCGGTCCACCTGGTCAAGAACCTGGGCGAGGCCGAGGTAATCGTCACCACCAAGGGCTTTTACCGCAAGCGCCCGCGCTTGATCGTGGACGCGGAGCAGCGCGGCCTGCCCATCTACGTCCTGCGGGCCAACACCGTCGCCCAGATGGAGGCCTGCCTGAGCGACATATTCGACCTGGAGAGCCGCTCCCCCGACCCGCTGAACCAGGCGCTGCGCGAGGCGGAGGAGGCCGTCCGGCAGGTGCAGGCAGGCGTGGCGGAGGTGGAGCTATCGCCGCAGAACGCCTACGTCCGCCGCCGCCAGCACGAGCTGGCCCAGACCGCCAATCTCAGCTCCTACTCTTCCGGGGAGGGCGCTGAGCGGCGGGTGCGGGTCTGTCGGAGGGAATAAACGTCCTGTGTTCATCACACTCGAAGGCCCGGAGGGCAGCGGCAAAACCACGCAGATTCCCTTGTTGGTCGAGTGGCTGCGCGGGCAGGGCTACGAGGTCGAGGTGACCCGCGAGCCGGGCGGCACCGACATCGGCAACCAGATTCGCGACGTGCTCCACGACCCGCGTAATACGGCGATGGATGCCACGGCCGAGATCCTGCTCTACTCCGCCGATCGAGCCCAGCACGTGGCTCAACGCATCCGCCCGGCGCTGGCGGCGGGCAAGATCGTTGTCAGCGACCGCTATTACGATAGCACGCTGGCTTACCAGGGGTATGGACGCGGGCTTGATCTGGAGATGCTGCGCGCCATCACCGCCTTTGCCACCGGCGGCCTCGAGCCCGACCTGACGCTCTACCTGGACATCGTGCCTGAAGAGGGGCTGCAGCGAAGGCAGGCGGGCGGGGAGGAGTGGAATCGGCTGGACGCCGAGGGGCTCGAGTTCCACCGGCGCGTGCGGGCCGGCTATATGGAGTTGATCGCGCAGGAAGCCGAGCGCTGGGTGGTGATCGACGCCGCGCGCTCGCTGGAGGAGGTGCAGGGGGAGATCAGGGTGCAGGTGCAGGCGAGACTGGAGCGAGTAAGACGTAAAGCGTAACGCGTAGTTACGTTTCACGTTTTACATCTTAGAAGTCGTCTAGCCCTCCTCCAAAATCGCCGCCGCCCTCGCCCATCAGTTCCGGTACGGACTTTTCAATAGACTCTGGGTCTTCGCCCGCTTCCAGCCGCCCGACGACTTCGTCGAACTCTGGCCCCAGGTCCTCGCCCATCTCGGAACTCATTTTTCGCATCCAGCGCCCCAGGCTCTTGGGATCATTTTCGTCCAGATCGGGCAAGCTGCCGGGATCGGCTAGATCATCCAGACGGCTCTCCTCGGAGCGCACCAAGCGGACGCGGGAGACCAGGCGGGTGAGATTGGTCCCGCCGCAGCGCGGGCAGGTAACAGAGGCGGTATCGACATCCGAAAAGTGACGCCAGAAAATCGAAACCCGGCGCCCGCAATCGTGACAACGGTACTCGTAAATCGGCACAACATCCTCCAGGGTTGGTGCGTTGGTAGATGGGTTTCACCGATCCACCAACATCAATGTACTCGTTTACCGACTATCAGTATACCAATTTACCGCCACATCGCAAGTAGGAGCAGACCTTGAGAGAGCCGTACAACTTTGAAACGCATCCCCTGTTGATCGTCATCTCCGGCACGCCGGGGGCGGGAAAGGACAGCGTGATGCAGTGCTTGAAGGAGCGAGAGCATCCATTCCACTTTGTCGTCACCGCCACCGATCGTCCGCCGCGCCCTGGCGAAGTCCACGGCGTGGATTACTTTTTCCTCACCACTGGGAAATTCGAGGCCATGATCGAGAACGGGGATCTGTTGGAGCACGCCCTCGTCTATGGGCAGCACAAGGGCATTCCCAAGCAGCAGGTGCGCCAGGCGCTGACCAGTGGCAAGGACGTGGTTATGCGCATCGACGTGCAGGGCGCGGCCACCATCCGTCGTCTGGCGCCGGAGGCCGTGTTGATCTTTCTCACCGCTGCCTCCGAGGAGGAACTGGAGCGGCGGCTGCGTAAGCGGGGGGATGATTCGCCGGAGCAGATCGCGCAGCGGCTCGACACCGCCTGCCAGGAGATGGCGCGGCTGCCAGAGTTCGACTACGTCGTCGTCAATCGTGAAGGCGAGCTCGACCGGGCGGTGGACGACGTGCTGGCCATCGTCCGGGCCGAGCACTGCCGCACCCAGCCGCGGGTGGTGGCGCTATGAGCAACCGGGGACCGCTCGAGATACACGTCGGCGACAAAGTGCGCATGCGCAAGGTGCATCCCTGCGGCGGATACGAGTGGGAGGTCACGCGCACCGGAGCCGACATCGGCATGCGCTGCCTGACGTGCGGCCGGCGCGTGATGCTGCCACGCAGCAAGTTCGAGAAACGAGTCAAGGCCATACTGGATGCAAGAGACGGCGAACGGAGTTAAACGGCTGCTCTTCCTGTTCTCCGATACGGGGGGCGGGCATCGTAGCACAGCTTATGCAGTCGCGCAAACCCTCCGAGAGCTCCATGGCGAACGGGTACGGATCGAACTGGTGGATGCACTGGCCGAGTACGCTCCCTGGCCCTTTAACCGTCCCAGCGACATCTACCTCCAGATGCTGCGCCTGAAGGGGCTGGTGTGGACGACGGGCTTTCACCTGTCGGACGGGCCTCGGCGTGTCAAGTTGCCCGCGGCAGGATGGAAGCTGCTGACGGGCGCTGGTATGCGCTGTCTCCTGCGCGATCATCCGGCCGACCTCATCGTCTCCTGTCACGCTGCCTTCAATCACCTGCTACGACGCCTGCTGGCAAAGGTCGACGGCCAGACACAACTGGTCACCCTGGTGACCGACTTGACTGCCGCGCACGCCTTTTGGTTCGCGCCGGGCGTGACCCGCTGCCTCGTGCCGACCGAGGGCACCCGGCGAGATGCCTTGATCCGTGGGCTACCCGCCGCGCGTGTCCTGGAGACCGGGTTGCCGGTTAGATCGTGTTTTGTCAAAGCGGCGCGGGAAGATGTCGATGGGGTGCGCCGGCGGCTGGGGCTGCGGGCCGACCTGCCGGTGGTGCTCATCGTGAGCGGGGCAGAGGGTATAGGATCGCCATATCGCCTGTATAGAGCGGTTGCGAATAGCGGCGTGCGAGTCCAATTGGTGATGATTGCGGGGCGCAACAGGCGGCTGCGAAACAAACTGGCTGCCGAGATGTGGCCGCTGCCGGTGCGCGTAGAGGGCTTTGTGCACAACATGCACGAGTGGATGCGGGCCGCCGACCTGCTGGTGACCAGGGCCAGTCCCTCCATCATCAGCGAGGCGCTGGTGATGGGACTGCCGATGGTGTTGAGTGGCGCGCTGCCGGGCCACGAGCGGCCTAACGTGGACTATGTCACACGGGCAGGCGCAGGCCTCTGGGCGCCAAAGCCGGAACAGGCGGCCACGGCGGTGCGCGAACTCCTGACCCCTGGAAACCCCGGACTTGCGCGGATGGCTGCCCATGCCCGGTCGCTCGCCCGACCAGACGCCGCCCGGCGCGTGGCCGATATCCTGTGGGCCATCGTATCTTCTCAATAGGTAGGGGGGCGTGGGGGGGGGGGGGGGGGGGGGGGGGGGGGCCCACCCCCCCCCCCCCCCCCCCAGG
>CAZWPV010000067.1:2354-5297 GCA_964635485.1 uncultured Anaerolineales bacterium | reverse complement strand
GGCGTGGCCTACTTCTTGGGGGCAATCTTTTCTTCTCAATCGGTCGGGTTGATTGGGGGGTGTGTGGGCGGCGCAGCCGCCCTCACACCCCCACGCCCCCCGGATTATTGAGATGATACTGGGCCATCGCCTGTGAAGAATTGGCCTGAGGGCCGATTTGCGTTACAATCGCACTTGGTTCGGCCAGAATGTATGAGACGGACTCGCTATGGGAATCCCCGAGCTAGAACCTCCGGCGCAAGAGCGCGATATACTCTGCTTGATCCACAAGTTGACCTACGCCGATGGTCGAGCCTATCGCTATCTCATCTCCGACGCCAACCGGCAACTGTGCTACATGGCCAAGCGGACTGGCCTGCTGCTGCCTGGCCAAACGCGCCTGGTCGAGTTCTTCGATACCCAGGAAAACCTGGTCGGGCGTCTTTCCCCTCTCGAAGTGGCCCCCTGGCTACGCGCAGAAGACTACCAGGTTTACATAGGTGGGGAGGCGGAGGAACCATCTGCTATCATCCACGAGCGTTGGAGGCTGGTGGACATCCTGCTGCTACGCCTGCCGCGCTACGAGATACAACTCGGGGAACACCGCTACGTGGCTGAGGGCAACCGTTACGGCCCGGGGCGCTTTTATGGTATCTTCCCTCTGGAGGAGGAAGAGCTCCCGGTAGAGCAGTTAGAGGCATCGGCTTTCGAGCTAGAGACAGAACTCGAAGGGGCGGCGGGGCCGGAGGCGGAGGGCACCGAAGAATGGTCGGGGGACGCGGTCGCCCTTGAAAAGATCATCCAAGAGGAACCCGAGGCAGAAGTCGAATCCGAGGGAGAGCAGGTCGGCTTAATCGAATGCCCAACGGCTGGGCCGAGTTACATTATCGAGACCGACGTTGAGCCGTTGCGCCAGACGCCGCTGCTGCTGGCTTCTCTGGCAATCCTCATCGATATGGAACAGCATGCTTGAGAGGCATCCGGCATCAGGCGTCGGAGGGCTTCTTTTTCGATGAACGTCGTCGGCGCATGCGCTTTTTCAACTCCGGCCACTCTAGTTTCCGTTCCTCCACCGGTTCAGCCTTGACCATATGTGCCACAGCCTGCGCCAGTTCGTCCGCGTCGTAGCTTTCCACTTGGCCTTTCAGCGCGTCCAGCGCCTCGCGTTCCTGCTCGCTTAGACTATCAGCCTCCACTTCCGCCAGTGCCAACAAAAGCGCCCGCTCGTCGTCGGTCAACTTTTTCCCGCCACCCTTGAGCAGCTTCTGAACTCCCTCCGGGCGGAGAATCGATCCCTTCTTTTTCTTTGCCATGGTATATCTCCTATCCTGTACTTGAACCCCGCGGCGTCACGGCTTGCGCCAGTCCAGCACCTGCGCCCGATTTCGCCAGCGCCACAGCACCCCCGCCGGATAGCCGACCATCTTGGCCACGTCGCCCACGACGCGGATGACGGGCACCCACAGCGCCGCCTGCGCCTTTTGCGCCAAGCTCAGACTGCCCCACAACCGTGTCAGCCGCCGGTAAGGAAGCCACAGCATCGCTGGCACGGCAACCAGGTAGAGCGCCCACCACCACGGGGCGAACAGTGCCCCGGCCAATGCGATCAGCGGCGCGGCGACGAAATAGGTCGTGTAGCGGATGACGTGCCGCTTGAGCCACAGGTTCGCCTTGCCATCTCCCCGCGCGTAGCGGTAATATTGCACGAAGAAGGCGCGCAGGCTGGGGCGCGGGCGAAAGTACGCCAGCGCCTGCGGTGCAAAGACAAACGGCCCATAAAGGGTGCGCAGCCGCATGTCAAAGATCAGGTCTTCGCAGTAGTCGATCCATTCCGGGTACCCTCCCACCGCCTCCCACGCGCTCTTGCGGAAGGCGACCGAGCGGCTCGATGGCAGGAAGCGCGTCGGATCGATCTCTCGCACCTCCGGCAGCACCGTCGCCCCCATCGCCGTCTCAAAGACGGTTTGCGGATCGGGGCGGAAGAATCCGGCCACGGCCTGCACCGCTGCGTCCTCGAACGGCGTGACGAGCTTTTCCAGCCACTGCGGGCTCAGGCGCACGCCTGCGTCGGTCGAGGCGATGACCTCGCCCGTGGCCATCCCAATGACCGCGTTACGTCCCTGCGAGATATTGGCCCCCGGTCGCAGGATGGCGCGCAGCGGCAGGCGGTCCTCGGAATCCAGCAGTTGCAGCGTGCCGTCGGTCGAGCCGCCGTCGCAGATGATCACCTCATCCGGCGCGCGGGTCTGCGCGGCCAGGCTATCGAGAAGGCGGGGCAGGCTCTTGGCCTCGTTCAGCATCGTGGAGACGACGGAAACGCGCATCGCAGAGATTATACACGACGATGCGCTTGCCGCCAAGCCGGCAGCCGGATTTGACCTTTCGCCGCAAACGTGCTATATTAGCGTGCAGGATGTGGTAAGTTCAGGTAGCGATAGACATAATCGTCCGAGCTTACGAGGCTCGGACGGTTTGTATATCGGCCTCATCTGACGACCGCCAAGTACACCACGGGCACAGTAGTTTTATATAAGGAGTAAGAAAAGTGAGCGAGAAAGAAATCGGAACGGTCAAATGGTTCAGCAACCCCAAGGGCTACGGGTTCATCACGCGGGAGATGGGGGAGGACGTGTTCGTCCACTACTCCGCCATCGAGGCAGATGGCTTCCGGTCGCTCGAAGAGGGGCAGCGGGTCGAGTTCAACGTCGAGCAGGGCCCCAAGGGTTTGCAGGCCACCAACGTCGTCCCTCTGTAAGCGCGCGAGTCTTGACGCCATACGGGAGGAAGTAATACCCAGAGGAGGAACACCTAGCAGCACAAATTAGTAATACCAAAACATAAAAAGAACCGTGCACGCACGTGCACGGTTTTTCCTTATTCTTCAAGGCCTTGAATCTGATAGTATATCTTTAAATCAGGCAATACCCCCTCCGCAAGCCTTTCTCCCAAGGAAGAGAAAATAGG
>CAZWPV010000067.1:0-2344 GCA_964635485.1 uncultured Anaerolineales bacterium | reverse complement strand
CCCCCCCCCCCCACGCTTTACCCCCATCTATTAAAAATTTGGGGGGGGGGTGGGGGGGGCCTCTCCGCCCCCGCCCCAACCCCCCCTAAAAGTTCCCACGCTGAAGAGCGTACAAGCTTCAGCAGTGGGTATCAAGCTGAATTTCCTGAGGGAAGGATACACTATCTTGAATCTGCCAACTCCTCGCGCACCGTCCGGATCAATGCCTCGGCCTTTAGCTCGGCCAGGGTGTAGCAGGGGGATTCGAGGCGGTCGGCCAGCGCCTGGGCCAGTCCCTGGTCGAAGGCTTCGTGTTCCATGTTGATCACGACCGAGCGGACGTTGGCCTTTGGAAACATCTCGGCCAGGCGGTGAGCCTCCTCCTGCGGCGGCATGTCGGTCAGTGAGACGTTGCCTGCGCCGTCGGTGAGCAGCACCATTAACGGCATCAGGTCGGGGTGCTGGCGCAGCTCGCGGATGATCACCTCGTAGGCAGCGTTCAGCCCGGCGGAGAGGGGCGTCTTGCCGCCGACGGGGATGTCGCTCAGCGCCCGTCGCGCCAACTCGACGCTGTTGGTAGGCGGGAGCACGACGCGGGCGTCGTTCTTTTGAAAGACGATCATGCCCACCCGGTCGCGCTGCTGGTAGGCATCCGTCAGCAGCGACATGATGGCTCCCTTCGTCGCCTCCATGCGCTCGGCCACGGCCATCGACCAGGAGGCATCCACGACGAAGAGCACCAGGTTGGCGGCCTTGCGGACGCGCACCTTGCGCTGGTAATCGTCGGATTGCAGCACCAGCGCGGGGCCGTTCTCGCTGCGGCGCTCTTGCTGGAAGGGTGCAGCGGCGCGCAGCGTGGCGTCGAAAGCTAGATCGCTGGGGTCGCCGGGGGATGGGCGGGCCTGGACGTAGCGCCCGCGTTTGCGGTCGGTGCGTGTCTGGCTGCGACGGCCGCCGCTGGAGCGGGTCAGCCTGTCGAGGGGCGTATCCAGGCGGCGCGGCGTAAAGTCGTCGCCGGGATCGACGTGGTCGCCGCCTTCCCACCAGCGCCCTTCGGAGGGCCACTGAGGGACGGTCTGCAGGACCGGCTGCCGCGCCGAGCTACTCCGCTCGTTGGGGGAAGACTCCTCCTCGCCAGTCTCCTTGGCTACGCTTTTTTTTTACCGGCCAAGTCGACCGAGCCGTCTTTCTCTTCAACCTCTTCCCCCTCGCCCGTCGCCGAGTCCTGGCGGCGCATCTCGGCCAGTTGTTCCTGCAAATCCGGCAACCCCTCGCTCGGTCCTTGCAGCGGGTGTCGTTTCAGGCGGTGCGGCAGCGCCAGCTCGATGGCCAGCAGAATGTCCATGTCCTCCAGATGGGTGCGTCCCTTGAAGGCGGCGTGGGCGCGGGCGGCCTTGAGCACTACCAAGTCGGCCCGGTGGCCATCCACTCCCTGCTGGCTCATCAGCGTCGCAATGGCCCACAGGTCGGATTGAGAGTATCTGACCTCGGGCAGGAGGCGACGGGCGCGGGCGATCTGCTCCGAGAGCTCGCGCTCCTTGGGTTTCCACTCTTCGCAGAATCCCTCCGGATCGGACTCGAAGGCCAGGTTGCGATCCATGATCGCCATGCGGGCATTGGGGTCGCGGATGCCCCGGATATCGACGCACAGCGCAAAGCGGTCGAGGAGCTGTGGCCGCAGGTCGCCCTCCTCCGGGTTCATCGTGCCGATGAGGATGAAGCGGGCAGGGTGGCTGAATGAGATGCCCTCCCGTTCGACGACGTTGATCCCCATCGCCGCCGCGTCGAGCAGCAGATCGACGACGTGATCGTCCAGCAGGTTGACCTCGTCCACGTAGAGCACGCCCCGGTTGGCCGCGGCCAGCACCCCCGGATCGAAGTGTCGCTCCCCCTTCTGGATGGCGCGCTCGATGTCCAGTGTCCCCACGACGCGATCCTCCGTCGCGCTGACGGGCAGATCGATGAAGCACGTGCGATGGCGGGCGCGGGGCAGATCTTCCCCGGCCTCAGCCCGCTCGCGGCACTCGGTGCACCACGTCGCCGGCTGGTCGGGATCGCAGCCAAAATGGCAGTCGGCGACCACCTCGATCTCGGGCAGCAGCGCCGCCAGCGCGCGGGCGGCGGTGGACTTGGCCGTGCCGCGCTCGCCCCGGATGAGCACCCCGCCGATCTGAGGGTAGATGGCGTTCAGTATCAGCGCGCGTTTCAGGCGCTCCTGGCCGACGATGGCGGTGAATGGGAAAATTGGCATGTCTTGCTCCCATGGCGCATTATACCGCAGTCCGGCAAAAACGGAAGGGTTGTGCCTGATGTATCTTCTCAATAAGTAGGGGAAGATGGGGGGTGTGAGGGCGGCGCAGCCGCC
>CAZWPV010000066.1:4686-9545 GCA_964635485.1 uncultured Anaerolineales bacterium | reverse complement strand
AACTTCCCTTCCACAGATCGACCTTGCCCATGCGCTGCGCCTCGTTATCCTCACGGGCGTATAGCTCTGCCTCGCGCCAGTCGGACGGCTCCAGGCTTGCATCGCCCTCAAGATGCCAGTGGAAGGAGGTATCGACCACGCGCTCCACATCGGCGACACCCGGCTCGCGCAACACCGTCTCCTCGGCCCGGTCATCGAACGGCCAGCCCCACAGCGTCATGTCGATCGGCCCCCACGCCTCGTTCTCCCGCGCCATATAGTCGGTCATTATGTTGTAGCCGCCAAAGATGGTGCCCAACGCGAAAACGCCCACGGCGATGGAAAGCACCACCAAGAGCGTGCGCGCCTTGTTGTGCGCCAGATCGCGCCAGACTTTGTTCCAGGTTACGCCCACCAATCGTCCTCCATCAAATCGTCTATGCTTTATACCTCGGCCATGATCAAAAGTCAACTTGTGAGCAATATGGAAAGGGAGCAAAAGGAATCTCCCGCTACCCCGGGAGTAACATACCACAACCTGCCTGAGGTTTCCTATCAGCCAGCTAACAACCCACTATCTTTGTAAAAGACCGAGCCAATCATTCCAGAACTTTTTATCATCCACTCTCATAACAGCTCACTGCTTCACCTGTGCGCAAAGCACCTTGACAGCTTGTCAAAGGCCCTCTATACTCTGCCTACACAGATAGATGCTCCTTCCCACGTTGCCGAAAAGTGACACTTTCAGAACACCCTCCAGGAGATACAGATGAGCTACTATAAAGAACCAGCCAAGGAACTGCCCATCCGCGAACTCGACGTCGTGATCGCCGGCGGCGGCACGGCCGGCGTCGTGGCGGCGGTGGCCGCAGCACGCCAGGGCGCCAGGACGGCCCTGATCGAGGTAAAAGGCTATCCAGGCGGCATCGTCGTCGAGGGCGGCACCGCGCTGCACAGCTTTTACAATCTGTGGAAAGCCTTCCCCGGCGTGGAAAAGCGCCAGGTCGTCAAGGGCATCCCCCAAGAGATCATCGATCGCCTGGCAGAGGTCGGTGGCACCACGGGGCACGCCGAGATGCTCAACCGCTACGATTACGACTCGGTGTGCACCGCCATCGATACGGAGCTGTACAAACTCGTGGCCTTTGAGATGATGGAAGAAGCGAGCGTGTCCATATACGTCAACACCCTCCTGGTGGGAGCCATTATGGACGGTACCCGGGTCAAGGGCGTGATCACGGAAAGCCGTTCGGGGCGGGAGGCGTTCTACGCCAAGGCCTTCGTGGATTGCACCGGCTACGGCGATCTGGCTGCCTACGCCGGTGCCGACTATACCGAACCGAACGACTATGCGGTGGCCAACAGCATCGGCGTGGGCGGAGTCAGTCTGGAGAAATACTATGAATTCTTCCAAGCCCACGATGCCCTGGGCGATTATGCCAGGGGCCCGCGCGACGGCAAAGAAGACAAAATCGTGCGCGTAGACGGCTACCGAAACAAGCTCCCCCCCGCTTTCAGCGAGAGAGCACGCGAGATTGGACTGCAAACGGTAACCACCAGCGTCCACGACGATTATTTCATGTTCCTCAAGCTCAATTTCAAGATGGACGTCAGCCCCACGAACCGGGACGAAGCAGCCAAAGCAGAGCTAGAGCTCAGAAGGCGGCAACTAAAGGCGATCGAGCTATTCAGAGAGCACGTGCCCGGTTGCGAGGGTGCGTTCATCACCAGGACGAGCCCGTCCCTATGCATCCGGCGCGGCAGGCTGGTTACGTGCGATTACGACATCACGCTCGAGGATGTGCTTGAAGGCAGGCACTTTGAGGATGACGTCTTGACCTACGGCTTTCACGATTGCGCCCCGCGCCTACAGATCAAGGATGGCGGCACGTACGGCATCCCGTACAAGGCGCTGCGCGTGGCGGGCATAGATAACCTGCTGGTCGCCGGTATGATGATCACGTCGGATCACGACGCCCACATGTCCACCCGGAACACGGTGAGCTGTATGGGACAGGGACAAGGGGCCGGTACCGCGGCGGCCCTATGCGCCGATAAGGGATGTGGCACGCGCGAGCTTCCCTACGTCGATCTACGAAAAGCGCTCGAAAACGGTGGCGTGTATTTCGAGAACTAGATCGCCGACTACAACAACCCACTATCTTTTGGCCCATTCGGTGCAACCTTCGGTTGCCTATCGCTGATTCGCTCATTCGTATGCCAAGGCCTCCCTTACACTAATCCGCGTTGCTCGGAGGGCGGGCACCAGACTCGCCAGCACGGGCCATTTCCGCCTTCCACTGCCCCGTCCAACGATACCTCAAACTCGATCTCCGGCACCAGAGCGCGCGCCAGCACCTCGCCCAGGCGCTCGACCAGCACGAACTTTAGCTCGTCCCGGATCTCTTGCGGCACGTCGTCCAAGTCGATCTCGTTGGCCTTGGGCAGGAGCACCGTCTTCAGCCCGTGGCGATGGGCCGCCAGCACCTTTTGTTTGACACCGCCGATGGGCAGCACCTGGCCTTGCAGCGTCACCTCGCCCGTCATTCCCACGTCGCCGCGCACGCGGCGGCCGGTCAGCTCAGAAACCAAGGCCGTCACCAGTGTCACGCCGGCGGAGGGGCCGTCCTTGGGAATCGCGCCCGCGGGCACATGCAGGTGCACTACCCGATCTTCGAGCACGTCCTCCGGCAGACCCAGGTTCTGCAGCTTGCCCTGCACGTAGCTGAGGGCGATGCGGGCCGACTCTTTCATCACGTCGCCGAGCTGGCCGGTGAGGATCAGGTCGCCCTTGCCCTCCATCACCTTGGCCTCGACGAAGAGCACCTCGCCGCCGGCGGGCGTCCAGGCCAATCCCGTCGCCACGCCGGGCAACTCCGTCCTCAGATAGGATTCGTCACGGTAGCGCGGCTTGCCCAGATACTCACGCGCCCGCTCAGGATCAACCACCACATCACATACCGTATCGTCCTTACACGAGGCAATCTGGGTGGCGACCTTGCGCAGCGCCCGCCCGATCTCGCGCTCCAGATTGCGCACGCCCGCCTCACGGGTAAAATCGCGGATGATGGTCCTTAGCCCCTCGTCGGTGAACCTGGCCTCTCCAGCCTGCAAGCCGTTGAACTTGATCTGGCGCGGCACCAGATACCCCTGGGCGATCTGCACCTTGTCGTACTCGGTGTAGCCATCGATCTCGATGATCTCCATGCGGTCGCGCAGCGGTGACGGGATCGTGCTGAGCGTGTTAGCCGTGGTGATGAAGAACACATCGCTCAGGTCAAAGTCCACGTCCAGGTAGTGATCGCGAAAAGCGTGGTTCTGCTGGGGATCGAGCACCTCCAGCAGCGCGCTGGCCGGATCGCCGCGCCAGTCGGTGCCAATCTTGTCCACCTCGTCCAGCATAAAGACCGGGTTGCGCGTGCCCACGCGCCTGAGCGCCTGGACGATGCGGCCCGGCATCGCGCCGATGTAGGTGCGGCGATGGCCACGGATCTCGGCCTCGTCGCGCATGCCGCCCAGGCTCATACGGGTGAACTCCCGCCCCAGCGCCCGCGCGATGGAGCGGCCCAGGCTGGTCTTGCCCACGCCCGGCGGTCCGACGAAGCACAGAATGGCCGTCGCACCGACGTCCTCGTCATCCTCGACGCCGCGCTCCAGCCGCAGCTTGCGCACCGCCAAGAACTCGACGATGCGCTCCTTGACCTTTTCCAGCCCGTAGTGATCTTCGTCCAGCACTTGCTCGGCGTGAGCCAGGTCGAGGTTGTTCTCCGAAAGCTCGTTCCACGGCAGGTCGGTCAGCCAGTCGAGATAGGTCTTGATCACTCCCGCCTCGGCCGACTGAGGGTTCATCTGCGACAGCCGATCCAACTCGCGCTCGGCCTCCTTGCGCGCTTCCTCCGGCAGGCCAGCCTCCTCGATCTTGTGCCGATAGTCCTCGGTCTCGTCGCTTTCGCCATCGCCCAACTCTTTTTGGATGGCCTTCATCTGCTGGCGCAGGTAATACTCACGCTGCGTCTTTTCCATCTCGCCCTGCGCTTCCTCGCGGATCTTTTGGCCCAACTCCAGCACTTCCAGCTCACGCTGCATAGTGCCCAACAACGTGCGCATCTGTGTCGCCAGGTCCTCGCCTGCCAGCACCTGTTGCGCCTGCTCCACATCCAGGCGGATATTAGAGGCGATCATGTAGACCAACATACCCAGCTCGGATATCTGGTCCAGCATATCGACGATGCCCTCGGGCACCTGGGGGAAAAAGGCGACCATGCGCCGGGCAGCGGCCAGCAACTCGCGCCGCAGCGCCTCGATCTCCGCATCGTCGCTCAACGCCTCCGGGAACAACTCGACCCGCGCTTGCAAATAAGGCGTATCGGCAACCCAATCGACGATGCGCACGCGCGCCAGCCCGCGCACCATAATCTGATAGTCCTCGTTGATGCGCAATGCCCGATCGACCATCGCCAGCGTGCCGATCTGGTATACGCCGTCCGATCCGGGTTCCTCGACGGAGGGATCGGTCATCGCCGCCAGCACGACCAGGCGATCGCCCTCAAGCGCATCCTCCAGCAAGCGAATCGAGCGCTCCAGGCCAACAGCCAACGGCAACAAAGCATCCGGGAAAGCAACGATGTTACGCAGCGGCAGCACCGGCAGCTCACTGGGCCACTCGCTCTGTTGAATCGCGTTTCCCTGTCTGTCTTTTCCCGAAAGTAATGGCAACAACATATCTCACCTCGCTAATTCACAACACACCACGAATATAATTATGGTCGTATCATCTCAATAATCCGGGGGGCGGGGGGTGTGGGGGGGGGGGGCCCCCCCCCCCCCCCCCCCCATTTTCCAGCAGGGTGTGGTGAGTGCCCCCCCAGGGGGTGCGGGGA
>CAZWPV010000066.1:0-4676 GCA_964635485.1 uncultured Anaerolineales bacterium | reverse complement strand
CGCCGCCCTCACACCCCCCCATCTTCCCCTACTTATTGAGAAGATACTTATGGTCGAGGCAATTATCCACTCCAAGCATTGGAAATGCATTGCTATTTCATTAGAACTGTGTTAGAAAGCAGGGGCAGACAACGAAAGCGCATCCCCCACGCATACGTGGGAGATGCGCTCTTGCGTTCAGATTCTAATGGCAGAAAAACTATCGCTCAGGCCGCGGGGGCAATAACGGGCCGGAACTTGTACCGATATGTTCGATTTGACACCGTTGCGGAGAATCCTGGTAGAGCTATAACCCAACAGATATGTTGCGCTGGCGTCGGCAATGTTTGCACTTACCCCTCTACCATGTTACAATCTTGTCAGTGATTCTAGCCCACTGAGCACCCCGAGACGACTGAGTCGGAAACTGCCATGTCCAACGTCTTGCGCATCGGCGCGGCGATTGACCCCAGCGACCCTTACTGGGTACAGGTCAGGGAAGCCGCGTATGTCAAAGCCCAAGAGTTTCCCCTTAACCTGATTGCCCTTAGCCTCGTCAGCTACTCGGCAACACTTTCCCAAGAGGAGCAGATGGCCCTGCTGGAGGAATTGCTGGCCTTGGAACTAGACGCGCTCATCGTCTGGGCATTGCCCGATGACCTGATCCACTACATTCCACAGTTCGGTATCCCCCTCATTCTCCTGAGCGAGACCGGCATCCGTCACCCCCTCCTGGTCTGCCCTTCCGGTCTCCAAAACGCGATACAAATTGGCGCTGGCTATCTCGCAGAAAGAACGGCAGGCCGGGGAACCGTACTGGTCGTAGGCAGCCCGGTACAGCCCAGCCGACAAGACAGCGACAAAGGCCAAGTGAACAGCGCCCACACCGCGTTCCGCGACTATCCCGACATGGTCGTCATGCCCATTCCCTGTCCCAGGCACTACGAATACGAACAAGCTCGCCAGCAGATCCACAAGGCCATGCAAAAAACCGGCGGCCCGCTAGATGCCATCTTTGGCATATCGGACGCCCTGGCGCTGGCCGGGGGAGACATAGGACAGGGCCTCGGCCTGACCGGCCCAGACACGCCGGTCGTGGGCATCGGCGGGACGCCCCCGGCCCTGGCAGCGATCACCGAGGGCAGGATGGCCGCAACGGTGGAGGTTCGTCCCGACGAACTGGGCAAGCAGGCAGTCGAACTGGCCTACAGGTCATCCCAAGGGCAATCGTTGCCCGCCCACTTCGAATACCAAGCCAGGCTGATCACGCGCCAGAACGTGGCCGAGGTCGCCGCACAAAAGCTGAACGCCATCGCGAGTCTGTACAACCGCATGATAGGCGCCAGGCGCCAGCAGCAGCAGCAGCGACTGACCCAACTGCAGACCAGTCTAGAGATCAGCCGCCGCGTCGGTTCTATCCTGGATCCCCATCAGCTCTCCCACGAAATCGCCAACCTGATCCGCGCTAGCTATGGCTACGATCGCGTTCAGATCTTTCACTGGTTGGAGCAGGAACAACGCTTGGTTCTAGGCCAGCCCGGCCAGGCTGACCAGGTCAGCATCGCGTTGGCCGGTTCTGGCATATTGGGGCAAGCGTTGATGCGCAACGAGGCCATCTTTATCCCCGATACACATCGCAGCCCGCGTTTTCCCCCCGATCCCAACTGGCCCGACACGCGCACCCGCGTCGTCCTGCCCATCCGCATGGGGGACCAGGTCGTGGGACTCTTGGACTTGCACAGCCAAAAGTCTACCCTGAGTGCCCGCCAGGAGCTGATCGGCCTCCAGTCCCTGGCCGACCAGTTGGGCATCGCCATGAGCAACGCCGACCTGTACAGCAAGGCGCTGCAGGCCCGGGTCGACGCTGAAAAGGCCGATCGGCTCAAGACACGGCTGCTGGCCAACGTGAGTCACGAACTGCGCACGCCGCTAAACACCATCCTCGGCTTTATCAAGCCGGTGCTCGACTCGCCCAACCTGTACGACGTCAAACTGTCTGACGAACTGCTGAGCGACCTGCAACACGTCTACAACAGCGCCGAACATCTGCTGTGGGTGATTAACGATCTACTCGACCTTTCACGGGCCGAGATCGACGAACTCGATCTACATCCCGAAGTCATCGAACCCCGGTCATTTCTGAGACAGGTCTTTCACAGCATGGCCGACAGTGCCGCTCCTGAGAGCGGCGTCACGTGGCACCTGCAGCTACCCGATCGCCTGCCGCTCATCCAGGCCGACCCGGTTCGACTGCGCCAGATATTGCTCAACCTGTTGAACAATGCTCGCAAGTTCACCGAGAAAGGCCAGATCGTCCTGGGGGCCGAGGTGATCCCCCCACACCTGCATATCTGGATCCAGGATACGGGCATCGGCATACCGGCCGATTGGCAAGAGCGAATATTCGAGCCTTTCATCACGGCAGAACACGCACGCACGGAGCGCACGCGTGCAGAGAGAGCGCGCGCAGAGAGAGAGCGCGCAGAGCGCGCGAAGCAGCGACCGGAGGGAATCGGGCTAGGCCTATCCATTACACGCCGGCTGGTGGCGCTGCACCGCGGCTCGATGACGCTGGAGAGCCAGCCTGGGCAAGGCAGCACCTTCCACATCTATCTGCCACTGCCCAGCTTGGGCGAACAACCAGTCACCTCGTTCTCGCCCGCTGCTCAGCCAGTGCTGCTCCTGATTTCGGCCCAAAGCCAGCCGGCAGCCGAGATCGCCGCGTTCAGCGCAAGGCAGGGGTTGGAGATCCGCCAATTGCAGGCCGGTGAAGACCCAGATGCTGTGCTGAAGGAGACTTTGCCAGTGGCGTTGGCCTGGGATCTGGCCAGCGCCACTCCTGCCGACTGGACGACGGTCCAACGGCTGCGACATCACCCCCAACTATGCCAGGCACCCTTCATCCTATATGGACAGGAACAAGACGATGGGCCGGGGCTGGCACTAGGAATGACAAACCTCATCACCAAGCCGGTGAGTGGAGCAAGTTTGCTGGAAGCAATCAACGCGCTGTGCCCGCCGCGTTCCGTCGGCCCGATCCTCATCGTAGATGACGATCCCCAGGCTCGCGAACTCTACCAAGGGATGGTCGAAAAAGGGCTAACCGGTTATCCCGTTCGCGTCGCCGATGATGGCTCGGTAGCCCTGGAGATTATGGCTGAGGAAACGCCCTGCTTGGTGATCCTGGACCTGATGATGCCAGAGATGGATGGGTTCGAGGTCCTGGACTGGATACGCCGCAACCAGGAAACCCGGCGGGTGCCGGTCCTGATCCTGAGCGGGCGGATGCTCACCCGCGATGACATCAAGCGAATCGAACAACACGCACTCGTCACCTTCCAGAGCAAGGGCATCCTATCCGAGGATGAAACGACAGCCACGCTGCACCGTATGATAGCAGGCACCGACATCTTGCCCCCACAGACGAGCACCCTGGTCAAGCGTACCGTGATTTACCTGCAGGAGAACTATGCCCATCCCCTTTCGCGCCGGGAAATAGCAGATTCCATTGGAGTGAGTGAGAACCACCTCAGCCGCATCTTTCGCCGTGAATTGGGCATCTCACCCTGGGACTATTTGAATCGGTATCGTATCAAGCAGGCCAAGGAGCTTTTGACGAATACACAGGATAGCATCACCTCCGTAGCCCTCCGGGTGGGTTTCAACGATCCTGCCTACTTTAGCCGTGTGTTTCGCAAGCAGGTCGGGCAGTCGCCCAGCACGTTTCGAAAACAAACGGGATAGAGCAGGTCCTCTTTTGGTTTTTTTGTCCAAGAGGTCGGTGCTATTCTCCAAGCACCGACCTTGTTTTTGCCCTATAATGTACGCAGTTGTGCCAGCACATTGCACCTGCATCGCCCCAACCCACGAAACACGACAACCTACCATCACAATCTGACCACTCGATTGGCATCCGCCGCAGCAATACGCAAGGGAGGTGATACAGCCCAGATTCACTACATAAGTTTCTACATATTGTCCTACACATAACGGGCTTTTAAGAACGACGACCTACAACACAGGAGCCCAACCCACTTTCAACTATCAAAAAGGGAGGAAAAACATGAAAGACAAGATCAGCCGACGGGCATTTATACGCACGAGCGCCCTGGCAGCCGCAGGAGGATTCCTCGCAGGGTGTGTCTGTGGTCCTGGACCTGAACCCACAGTAGCGGACACAGAGGCAGCTCCCGAGAAAGCCACCGAACCATCTGAACCCGCCACGGAGGCACCTGCGCTCACAGGCGAGCTGGGTGAGGGAGTAAGCATCGTCTTCTTCCCCGGCGGGCCGCCAGGATGCCCCTTCGGCACCGTCGTCTACAACGGCGCCGTGGCAGCAGCCAGCGACTTGGGCGCTGACGTCGACTACTTTTTCTCGGACTGGAACACCGAAAAGATGGTCACCCAGTTCAAAGAGGCCATGGCCCTCAGCCCTGACGGCATCTGCGTCATGGGCCACCCGGGCGACGACGCTTTCGAGACCGTCATCGACGAGGCCGTGAGCAAAGGCATCATCGTCACCAGCCAGAACACGACGCTGCCTCGCCTCGAAGCCAGGTACAAGGGCATGGGATTCGGCTACGTGGGCCAGGAGCTGTACGAGTCCGGCTACCTGCTGGGTCAAGAGGCCGTCAAGAGAGCCGGCCTGGCGTCAGGCGATCGGGGCATGGTGTGGGGACTCTTGTCCCAACCAACCC
>CAZWPV010000065.1:0-9636 GCA_964635485.1 uncultured Anaerolineales bacterium | reverse complement strand
GCCCAAGGGACGGGTAATGTCAGAGATTGGCGGGTAGGGAAAGGAGGTCAAAGATTGGAGATCAGCACACTAAAGCTTGTAGAACAACGGGTACACGAGTATTATTGGCAGTATGATTGGAACTGTGCCAGCACAACGCTGCGGATTCTTGCAGGTGATTTTGGCGTCGAGCTAAACGAACAGGTACTAGACGCAGCGCTGGGGATGCACGGCGCTGGAGGATACGGCACCCAGTGCGGGCTGGTGGAAGGCGCGCTGATGTTCATCGGTGTCATTGGAAAAACCAGAGGCCTCTCCAACGAAAAAGTCGTACAAGCCTGCTATGCCTTTGCACAGCAGTTCGAGAACCGATTTGGAAGTTTGTTATGCCGAGAACTGCGTCCACAGGGATTCCATCCCGACAATCCCCCGCACCTGTGCGAAGGGCTCACGCGCGAGGCGATCGAGTTTGACATTGTATACATCACCGACCTCATCAAGGAGAAAATTGGTCTCACCTAACCACATCGCCTTCATCATGGACGGCAACGGGCGTTGGGCTCGGCAGCGCGGCATGCCCCGCAGCGCTGGACACAAGGCCGGTTTCGAGCACATCCCCGACGTACTGGAGGCCTGCCACGAGTTGGGCGTGCAGGTCGTCTCGGCCTACGCCTGGTCGACGGAGAACTGGGGCCGCGCCAAGGCCGAGGTCGATTACATCGTGCGCTCCCTCGAGAGACATCTATTGCGATTCGTGAAGGAACTGCACCAGCGAGGCGTGCGCTTTGTCCACAGCGGCAACCGCGACAATCTGAGAAAGAAATCGCTTCAAGTGCTCGACGAAGCGGTCGAGATGACCGCAAACGACGGGCCGGAGATTTTCAACCTGGCCTTCAACTACGGCGGACGGGCCGAACTGGCACACGTCGCCAGCGAGATGGTTGCAGCAGGAATGCATCCCGAGGCCGTCTCCGAAGCCGCCGTCAACGAACGTCTGTGGACTGCAGGGCTGCCGGATGTCGACCTGGTGTTCCGCACGGGCGGCGACCGGCGCGTGAGCAACTTTATGCTGTGGCAGAGCGCCTACGCCTGCATCTACGTCACCGACGCCTACTGGCCCGACGTGAGCCGCGAGGATATCGAGGCGGGGATCGCGTACTATAACAGGGTGATGGTAAAATGACGTTAACACACGTAGACGAATCAGGCCGCGTCCAGATGGTGGACGTGGGCGAAAAGCCGGACACCGAGCGCGTGGCCGTGGCCAAAGGCGAGGTTCAGATGCAGCCGGAGACGCTGTGCCTCATCGCCGAGGGTGGCATGCCCAAGGGGGATGTATTGACCACAGCACAGATCGCGGGTATCATGGCCGCCAAGCGCACACCCGACCTGATCCCACTGTGCCACCCGCTGCAACTGACCAAGGTGGACGTCGAATTCGAGATCGACGAGGTCAAAGCCCGCATCGAGATCACGGCCACAGTGCGCTGCCGGGGCAAGACGGGCGTGGAGATGGAGGCGCTCACCGCCGTCAGCGTGGCCGCGCTTACTATCTACGACATGGCCAAGGCGGTGGAAAAGACGATGCAGATTGGGAATATTCGGCTGGTGGAAAAGAGCGGCGGGAAAAGCGGCAAGTGGAGACCGGAGAATGAAGGTTAAGGTCAAGTTCTTTGCCGCGCCAAGGGAGGCGCTGGGAAAGAGCGAGCTTGAGGTGACGCTGCCCGCAGGCGCGACGGCAGCCGACCTGATCGAATATGTGAAGCAAGAGCATCCCGTCCTGCGCGCCTACACCCGCTTCCTCAGCGTGGCCGTGAACCGGGCCTACGTGGGGATGCAGACCGAGCTGCACGACGGGGACGAGGTCGCCTGCCTGCCGCCAGTGGGCGGGGGATAAAAAAACAAACTCTACTACAGTTAACATGCTCTACTGACACCACCAAGCACAAAATCTCGCGAAGCCGCAAAGGCGCCAAGTTTTGAATCTTTGCGTCTTGGCGCCTTTGCGTGAGGTTCCATTTTCAGACCAGAGAACTTGATTGGGAAAGCTCAGCATCTGGGCAAGCCCACCTTGGCCGTCTCCGATAAAAAGGAACAAGTCGTTGAATATCAACCAAGTCAAGCTGATCTATTTCTCGCCCACTGGAACGACGAAAAAGATCCTGGAAGGCCTCGCGCAAGGCCTGCAAGCTGAGACAGTCGAGCACCTCAATCTGACGCCGCCGGATGCGAGCACAGGCGCGATTGCGGAGATGAACGACGAGCTGGCTATCGTAGGCGCACCGGTCTACGGCGGGCGGCTCCCGCCCGATGCCGCCCAGAGATTGCGCCGTCTTAAGGGCAACGAGACGCCGGCCGTCGTCGTGGTCGTGTATGGAAACCGGGAATACGAGGACGCCCTCCTGGAGTTGAACAACCTTGTCGTCGAAGCGGGATTCATTCCCGTCGCCGGCGGGGCCTTTATCGGTGAGCACTCGTTCGATAGCGCGGCGATGCCCATCGCCACCGGGCGGCCCGACGAGCAAGACCTGGAGAAAGCCGCGGAATTTGGGAGAGCGATCCGGCAAAAGATGGCAGGCATCGACATGCTCACCGAGATGCTCCCTCTAGAGGTGCCCGGAGATTTTCCCTACAAGGCAGGGAGCAAGTGGACGGGCGTCGCGCCCATCACCCAGGAAGCCATCTGCATCCAGTGCGAGACCTGCATCACCGTCTGCCCGACAGCGGCGATCACGATGAACGGGACCTTGAAAACGAACACAGACGCCTGCATCGTGTGCTGCGCGTGCGTCAAAGCCTGCCCCACCGGCGCGCGGGTGATGGAACACCCGCGCATCAAGGAAATCCAGGAGTGGCTGAGCACAAACTACCGCTGGCGCAAAGAGCCGGAGACGTTCCTATGAAGCTTTTCGAGATCACTCCCGACCCCATCTCCGCCGACGACGTCATCGCCCGCTTGGCTGATCCGGCCGTGGGCGCCATCGCCAGCTTCGTCGGCGTGGTGCGCGGCGAGGCGGAAGGCCGCAAGACGCTGCACCTTGAATACGAGGCCTATCCCGACATGGCCGAGGCCACACTCGCGCAAATCGGCGACGAGATTCAAGAACGATGGCCTTCCATTCGCCAGGTAGCCATCGCCCACCGTGTGGGGCGAGTGGAGATAGGGGAGACCGCCACCGTCATCGCCGTCTCCGCGGCCCACCGGCCCGACGTATTCGCTGCGCTGCACTATGCCATCGACCGCCTGAAAGAGATCGTGCCCATCTGGAAGAAGGAAGTGTGGGCCGATGGAAAAGCCTGGAAGAGCGAGATCGCGCCTGAATAGCCGCCCGCCACGGATTTCACGAATTAGCTCGAAGGTGATAGAATAGGTCCGTGCGGTGATGAAGACGAGCGCACGAAAAGAGCGGTGAGTTATGGCAAAAGAAGAGAATATTCGCGAGTTTGCGCCGACCTACGAGAGCCTGGCCGCGCTTTACGAGGCCATCCAGTCCATCGGCCCGACGCTGGACCTGGAAGAGACGCTGGAGCAGACCATCCAGGCCGCCGTCGATCTGTTGGAGGCAGAGTGGGGCTTTATCGTGTGGGAGCCTGAAGAGGGAACGGCGGTACGCGCCTGCGCCGTACTATCGCCAGAGGATATCGACGACCCGGCCCTGAAACTGGTCCTCTGTGCCACGCAGGCCCAAACGGGCACGACGCCCACATCGCGCCCCTACATCGTCAGCCCCCTGTGGTCGCCAGAGGAGGCAATCTGCGCGCTCTACGCCGATAGAGCGCCCGACCAGGAGTCTTTCTCCAAATCTGAGCTAAAGCTGCTGGAGGCGTTTACCCAGCAGGCAAACACCGCCATCCAGAACGCCCACACGTTCTATGTAGCTGCATCGGACGAGGCCGAATTCGGGTCTATGATCGCCCACGACCTGCGACTGCCGATCACGTCCATGCGAGGCTATTCGGACATGCTGCTCAAAGAAGCCGTCGGGCCACTGACCGACATGCAGCGCCAGTTCCTCTCCGTCGTCCACGCCAACACCTACTATCTGGAGACCCTCACCTACAACCTATCGGACATCGCCAAGATCGATCACGACCGCATGCCCCTCAATCCGGTAGAGGTCAACTTGAAAGAAACCATCGACGAAGTATTGAGCAAGCTGGGCCCCAAGATCGAGGAGAAAGAGCAGGCCCTCGAACTCAACCTCCCCACCCTGCCCCACGTCACTGCCGACAAGGCCAGGCTCGCCCAGGTGCTGCGCACCCTGATCGAAAACGCTCACCTCTACACGCCTTCCGAGGGCAAAATCACGGTGACAGCCAAAGAGCAGGACGGGTTCGTGCGCCTGACCGTGATCGATACGGGCATCGGTATCAGCCTGGAGGATCAACAAAGCCACCTCTTTGGCAAGTTCTTCCGCGCCGACCACACAATGGTACAGGAGCATCGGGGCGGCGGCAACAACCTGTACGTCGCCAAGCGACTGGTCGAACTGATGGGCGGCCAGATGGGTGCCGAGAGCGAGCCGGATAAAGGCAGCACCTTCTGGTTCACCCTGCCGGTGGCAGCAAGCGAAAATGGCCAATCGTAAACTGGTCGCACTTCTGCTCGTCCTATCAGCGACTCTTGCTTGCGCCTCAACAACACTGACTACTACGCCAACTTTAGCCCCAAAACCCGCCATCTGCGCTGACCTGGACGCTGCCTGGGCTACCTCCGATTGGCCAGAAGTGTTACGCATTCTGGAGCAGCTCCAAGCAGATGGTGCAACCTGCGGCCCCGAACCACTCGATGTCAAGCAGTACGCCGCTCACTTTAGTTATGCCGTGGCTCTCGAAAAAACAGGCGAAACCAATGCGGCCATCGAGCAGTATCAAGCCGCCTTGGCACTGAATGGAAAAAGACAGGAAGCCTTGAATGCGCTCGCCCGCCTCGGCGCTCTCCCCAGCCCTACCCCTCCCGCTTGCAACCCCAGCGAATTGCCTCCATATGCACCTACTTCATCCGGTCCTTTCGTATCTGTGGAAGAAAGTCGAATCGTCTTGGGCGAGGAAGACTTTTTCATTCGAGGCGTCAACTACTACCCGCGCCACGCCCCCTGGGAACGCTTCCTCACCGAGGGCAGCCTGGACGAGACAGCCGAGGAACTCGACCTGATCGCAGGTGCTGGATTGAACACCCTGCGTATCTTTTTGTGGCACGAACCGCTCTTCACCTGCACACCCGAAGAAGCAACGCCTGTCCCCGAGACGTTCGCCAAACTCGACGCGCTCGTCGCCTTGGCCAGCGAGCGCAATCTATATCTGATCATAACCCTCAACGATCTGCCCGATCTGCACTTTCGCCCGCTCTACACCGATTGGGCACATTACGACGCCCAGACTATCTTTATCGTGAACCGCTACCGCGACGAGCCCGTCATCTTGGCCTGGGATCTGCGCAATGAGGCCGACCTGGACTATGGTGCGCGCGACGGCAGCGGACGGTTTGAACGCGAATCTGTGTTGGCGTGGCTGGCCCACACCGCAGAAATCGTGCGCGCAAACGATGACAATCACCTGGTCACGGTGGGTTGGTGGGGAGATGCTGCCGAGACAGCCGATGCCGTGGATATCCTCTCGTTCCATCATTGGACAGACGCCGCCGAACTGGAAAGCCGGATCGACGCGCTAAGAGAGCAAAGCCCGAAACCAATTTTGATCGAAGAGGCGGGCTATCCCAGCTGGGGAGAAGACGGCGAAGCCTCTCAAGCCGAAACGCTAGAGAGTGTGATTGACACAGCGGAGCAAAACCAAGTCGCAGGTTGGCTGATCTGGACCGCCTTCGACTTTGCGCCCGCCAGCGGCCAGTCCGATAGCCCAGAATATCATTTTGGCCTGTGGCGTACAACCCTGACACCCAAGCCTGCCCTGGATGCTTTAAAGGCAGAGTAAAATCAGTGTTCATCCGTGTAAATCCGTGTCCTGGAGAAGAAAAATGACCGCACCCATGCTTACAGTCGAACAAGCCGTGGAGCGCGTGCTGAGCGCGTTTCAGCCCCTGGAGCCGGAGCGGGTACCCATCCTCGACGCGCTGGGCTGCGTGCTGGCCGAGGACGTGCGCGCCGGGGATGATATCCCACCTCACACTAACTCCTCGATGGACGGCTACGCAGTGCTGGCTGCCGACACCTTCGGTGCCAGCGCCGACCATCCCACCCGCCTGCGCGTCGTCGGCGAGATCGCCGCGGGCCACGTGCCGGAAGCAAAGGTCACACCTGGCACGGCAATGCGCATCATGACCGGCGCACCCATCCCGCCTGGAGCAGATGCTGTCGTCAGGGTCGAGGATACTGCGTCTGACCAGGACTGGGTAGACATTTACGTCGAGGTCCCTCTCGGCAACTACATCCGACCCGCCGGAGAGGATGTGCGACGGGGTGAGTGCGTCCTGCCCAATGGCACCCTCCTTCGCCCGCAGGAGATCGGCATGCTGGCGACGGTGGGGCACAAGGAGGCCCTGGTACACCGCCGCCCGCGCGTGGCCATCCTGGCCACCGGCGACGAGGTGCTCGAGATCGACCAACCCCTCACGCCGGGCAAGATCCGCAACGCGAACTCCTACTCCAACGCCGCGCAGGTGCTCAAGCACGGTGGCGTGCCGCTGCTGCTGGGCATCGCCCGCGATAGCGTGGAGGACCTGACGACCAAGATCCGCGCCGGGCTGGCGCAGGACATCGACCTGTTCCTCACCTCCGGCGGCGTCTCTGTGGGCGACTTTGACCTGGTCAAGGACGTGCTGGCCGCCGAGGGCGACATCGCCTTCTGGCGCGTGCGGATGAAGCCGGGCAAGCCGCTGGCGTTCGGGTACCTCACCCTGCCCAGCCCCCCCTCTGTTCCCCCCGCGAGCGGGGGGGACGCCCCGAAGGGACAGGGGGGGACAACCACCCCCATCCTCGGCCTTCCCGGCAACCCGGTCTCGGTGATGGTCTCCTTCGAGATGTTCGTCCGCCCGGCGATATGGAAAATGCTGGGCCGGACAGACCTGGCGCGCCCCACCCTGCAGGCCACGCTGGTGGACGAGATCGCGCACAAGGACGAGCGCCGCCACTACGTGCGCGTGCGCGTCGAGGAGTGCGACGGCGAAATCCGCGCCTATCTCACCGGCGATCAGGGATCGGGCATCCTCAGCTCGATGGTCAAGGCCAACGCGCTGGCCATCATCCCCGAGGACTGGGATCACGCCCTCGCCGGCGCACGGGTACAGGTGATGATGCTGGATTGAGCCGCTTCCCCACCCCAGCCCTCCCCCTGGCAGGGGGAGGGAGCGCCTGCTTTACCATTTGCGTCGATATCGTATAATGGGAAAACCTACGGTTTTCCTCGAGTTTTCATCGCTGCGCGCTGAAAACTCCGCAGGGTGGCATGCAACAGGGAGTGCGGCATGGGAATCACCTACGACGAATCGCAAAAGGTATTCTACCTGGAGGCTCACGACGCCAGCTACTGCCTGCAAGTGGTCAAGGATGGCTATCTGGCCCACCTCCACTGGGGCCACAGGACGCGCCCCACCGACAGCCTGTGCCGTATGGCCTTTCCGATGATCCGCGCCTTCTCCCCCAACCCCGACCCCACCGACATGATGTTCTCGCTCGACACGCTGCCGCGCGAGTACCCCGGCTACGGCAACACAGATTTCCGCCACCCGGCCTACCAGGTCCAACTGGAGAACGGCTCCACCGTCTGTGACCTGCGCTACCGCGCCCACCGCATTCTCAAGGGCAAGCCAAAGCTGGATGGGCTTCCCTCCACCTACGTGGAACGCGACGACGAGGCACAGACGCTGGAAGTGGAGATGGCCGACGAGATGAGCGGCCTCAAGGTCATCCTCTCCTACACCGCCTTCGAGCACTTAAACGTCATCGCCCGCTCCGCACGCTTCATCAACGAGGGCGGCCAGAAGCTGCGGCTGCTCCGCGCCCTGAGCGCGAGCGTTGACTTTCACGACGCCGACTACGATTTGCTGCACCTCTCCGGCTCGTGGGCCAGGGAGCGGCACGTCGTGCGCCGGGCGTTGGTACCGGGCGAGCAGTCTATCGAGAGCCGTCGCGGGGCCAGCAGCCATCAGCACAACCCCTTCGTCGCCCTGATGGGCAAGACCGCAGACGAGGATCACGGCGAGGTGTATGGCTTCAGCCTGGTCTATAGCGGCAGCTTCGTCGCCCAGGCCGAGGTCGATCAGTACGCCACGACGCGCGTCTCGCTGGGCATCAACCCCTTTGATTTCTCCTGGCTGCTGGAGCCGGGCGAGTCGTTCCAGACGCCGGAGGCAGTGCTGGTCTATTCAGACGAGGGGCTGGGCGGGATGTCGCGCACCTACCACCGGTTGTACCGCTCTCGGCTTTGCCGAGGCGAGCACCGGGACGAGGAGCGCCCCATCCTGATCAACAACTGGGAGGCGACCTACTTCAACTTTACCACCGACAGCCTGGTCAAGATCGCCCAGGAGGCCAGCGAGTTGGGGATCGAGCTGTTCGTCTTGGACGACGGCTGGTTCGGCAAGCGCAACGACGACACCAGCTCGCTGGGCGACTGGGTGGTGAACCGGGAAAAGCTGCCCGGCGGGCTGGACGATCTGGCCAATCGCGTGCGCGACTTGGGCTTGCAGTTCGGCCTGTGGGTGGAGCCGGAGATGGTCTCGCCCAACAGCAACCTCTATCGCGCGCACCCTGACTGGTGCATCCACATCCCCGACCGGGGCCGCTCGGTGGGGCGGAACCAACTGGTGCTCGACCTCTCGCGCCAGGACGTGTGCGACGCGATCGTCAAGATGATGTGCGACGTGCTCGCCAGCGCGCCCATCAGCTACGTCAAGTGGGACATGAACCGCTACATGACCGAGATCGGCTCGGCGGCGCTGCCGCCCGAGCGCCAGCGCGAGACGGCGCACCGCTACATGCTAGGCCTGTATCGCGTGATGGACGAGATCACGACAGCGTTCCCGCACATCCTGTTCGAAAGCTGTTCCGGAGGCGGCGGGCGGTTCGATCCGGGGATGCTTTACTACATGCCGCAGATCTGGACGAGCGACAACACCGACGCCGTCGAGCGGCTCAAGATTCAGTACGGCACCTCCATCGTCTATCCGCCGATCACGATCGGAGCGCACGTTTCCGCCGCGCCGAACCATCAGACGGGCCGCCACACCCCCATGCAGATGCGCGGCCACGTGGCGATGTCGGGCAACCTGGGATACGAGCTCGACCTGACCAAGCTGGAACGGTCGGAGCGAAGCGTCGCCAAGCGGCAGATCGCCACCTACAAGGAGACACGACGGCTGGTGCAGTTCGGCGATTTCTACCGCCTGCTCAGCCCGTTCGAGGATGGCCATGTGGCGTGGATGTTCGTCTCGCAGGACAAGCGCGAGGCCTTCGTCGCCTATTTTCAAATGCTGGTCGAACCCAACCCACCGCTGGGCAGTCTGCGGCTGAAAGGACTCGATCCCGATCTGGACTATGCCATCGTCCGCACCGGCCAGACGTTCGGCGGCGACGAGTTGATGAGCGCGGGGATCGACCTGCCCTACATGCTGGGCGACTTTCAGAGTGCCATCTGGCAATTCAAGATCAAGGGCGAGAAGTAGGGCGGGTATGCTACCCGCCTCTTTGGACGGCAGGGAAC
>CAZWPV010000064.1:0-9711 GCA_964635485.1 uncultured Anaerolineales bacterium | reverse complement strand
ATCCATCGTGGCACCGGGATCTCCCAACACGCCCGGCAGCAGCCGGGTCACGGCATCGATGACCACCATCGCGGCCAGTTCGCCGCCGGTGAGCACATAGTCACCGATAGAGATCTCGTCGGTCACCAAGTGCCGGCGCACGCGCTCGTCCACCCCCTCGTACCGCCCGCAGATGAGAAGTATGCGCGACTGGCGGGCAAGTTCAGCAGCCACAGCCTGGGTAAAAAGCCGCCCCTGGGGGCTCAGGAGAATGATCGGCACCTCTCCTCCCGCCTGTCCTGAGCGAAGTCGAAGGATGCGGGGAGTGCTGGGGGAGGCCAGGATCGCCTCGACGGCGGCAAAGATGGGCTCCGGCTTCATCACCATCCCACCGCCCCCGCCATAGGGGGCATCGTCGGTGATGTGATGTTTGTCGGTAGCATAGTCGCGAATATTGTGCAGCGCGACCGAAAGTAAACCGCTCTCCTGGGCCCGTTTGAGAATGCTCTCTTCCAGCGGACCGTCGAACATCTTTGGGAACAGCGTCAGGACGTCAAAATGCATGGATAATCACTAAAACGCCCTTCAGTATACCAGGTAATGCGCCGGATGTCTATGCCCCACCTGGGTACAAAAACCCGGTGTCAAATAGCACATTCTGACTAACCCGGCAGTGCCTCCCGCAGCAACCTCAACCAGTTACCTCCCATGACGGCGGTGATTTCCTCCTCTCCGTATCCCATCTCGCCCAGGGCCGGGGCAACACGCCCCAAATCGGCAACGGTGTCTATTCCAGCCGGCGCGCTCTCGGCCCCAAAGCCGCCGTCAAAGTCGGAGCCCAGCCCCACGTGGGCCGCGTCCCCAACCACCTGGCAGACGTGGTCGATGGCAGCGACCACGTCTGCGACGGTGACTGCATCCTTGGGAACGCCCTTCGACCAGCCGAGCTGCAGGAAGGCATTGTACAGCACGATACCGACGACGCCGCCCCGCTCGGCTAGGCGACGGATCATGGCGTCGGAAAGCTGGCGCCGGCCCGGCACTCTTGCCCGTGGGTTGGCGTGGCTGGCCACGATCCAACCCTCGTATCTATCCACCGCCTCGACGAGCGCTTCCTCGGCTAGGTGGCTGACATCCAAGATCATCCCCAGCTCAGCCATCACCTCCAAAAGCTCACGTCCCTCATCGGTGAGCGGGCCTGGGGAGGCATCGCCGCCGGCGTAGGAGGAACCCGCCCGCCAGGAGAGGCCCACCATCCGCAAGCCCCGCTCGAACCACATCTCGGCCTCAGCCGGCTCGCGGATGGGGTCGGCCCCCTCCATCAGCGAGACGATACCCACTTGGGGCTTTTCACTCTCTTGACTGACCAGCACCTTATCGAGACCAGTGCGGGAGCCAATCAAAGCGATTTGCTCGCATTCCTCGGACAGGCGGTGGTAATAGTCGAGCTGCGCCTGGGCCATTGCGTGTGCCTCCTCGGCGGTCGTGTACGTGTGAGGCTTGGAGCCTGCCCTCCGGGCCGGTTCGACAAAGATGGTGCCAAAGACGACAGCAACACCGCCGGCCAACCACTCAGGCAGCCCAAGCATGCATATGCCCTGGCGCCGAGGAATGTCACTATCTCGCTCCAGGCGGCGCGTCTCAGGCACACTGCGACGCACGTCGCGTCCCAAAGCGAGGGCGTTCCAGGCAATGTCCTCGTGACCATCTACGATGCGCACTCCCCATCCCCCTAAGTCAACCAACCAGCTAACTAACCAACCCAACCACCTACCAAGTTTACCACAAGCGGCGTGTTTGACAATCGGGCGTAACGATATATACTAGGCGTTAAGCACAAAACTGGCGAGGAGGTAACAATGATTGATGGTTCCTGGCTGGTTATGAGTCAAGGCCCTCAGCCGGGTCAGACCTTTATGCTCGACCGGGACTGGCTCTCCATAGGGCGAGACCCCAGCAACGACATCGTAATCAACGATCCCCAGGTTTCCCGCCAGCACGCTCGCGTCACGCGCCAGGGCCAGATGGTGGTGATTGAGGACCTGGGCAGCACCAACGGCACCTTTGCCAACGGCGTGCGGCTGACAGGGCCTCACGTGTTGTCCAATGGCGACGTGATCGGCTTGGGGGATGGCGTGACGTTGACCTACTACGAGGTAGGCATAGCAGCCGACATCGCCGAGACAGTCGTCGGGCGACCAGGCAGCGCCGTACCGCCATCCTATGAAGAAGGCGTACCTGTAGCAGCGCCCAAGGCTCCGGCGAGTACCCCTACACCGTCTCAGATGCCGCCGACCGTCTTGCCGGGGGCATCGGACACTACTCCGCCGCCGCCAGCCGCCCAGCAAATCCCGCCGGCCTACACCCTCTCCCCACCACCTCCGCCAGGAGAGGCCTTCCCCGGAGAAGTGAAAAGGCGCAGCCCGTGGACCTGTGCGCTGATCACGGTTCTCGTTTTGTTCCTGCTGCTCGTCGTGGCCGGTGCGGTGGCGTTCGTGCTGGATTATATCGGAATACTCAAGGACGTCGCGCCCTTCCTCTACACGCCGCTGGAGTGGCTAGGGCTGACTTAGCCGCTCTGCGGCTCTAGGTTTTACGGTTATACCTTGCGAAGGCAAGCCGCCCTCGCAAGGTTTTTATTCCCCCACGACGGATTCCAGCAACTGACGTGTGAGCGTCTTGGTGTCAGGTTCGACGTCGCCCGCAGGCCCCACACAGCCGGGGCAACCGTCGGTGCAGGGGCAACGACGCACCACGTCCAGCGCCGCCGCCAGCAACTCGTCGTGCAGCTCGTAGAGCCGCACGCTCAACCCTGCCCCGCCCGACGCGCGGTCGTACAGTGTGACGGTAGGCAGACCGGTCCCTGGAGCACGACTCTGCACCGCCGATCCCAGGTCGCCGGGATCGCACATCAGGTGCAGCGGGGCCAGGTTGCGCAGCAAGTAAGCCAGGCCACCCAACGCCCCGCGCGCCCCCCGCGCTCGCTCGACACGGCGGTGGCAGGCCGAGCAGAGGGTGACCAGGTTCTCCAGTCGGTTGGCCAGCTCGTACATGTCGTTGACACCGGGAACGTAGCCAAAGGCGCGGAAAGGCGTGATGTGGTGCACATCGTGCCGGCGATCTTCCCGCTCCGGCGCGCCGCACTGGCGGCAGCGGTAGCCATCGCGGGCGCGGGCGGCATCTCGCTGGGCGGGCCAGTTGGGGCCGTAGTCGACCGGTGGCGGCAGCACACCGGCCTCCTGCAACTGCTCCGTGAGCTCCTCCGAAAGCGTCAGCCAGTAGCCCGTAGTGCGCAACTCCTGCTCCGGCAGATCGATGGGCGCCCAGGCCAGCATCTCGTGCGTGTAGCGCTTGATCTTGCGGTAGCCGGTCGCGCGGGTGGTCACCAGCACCTCGCCGTATCCGCGCGTAGTGCCCCCCCAGTCCCTTCGGGACATCCCCCCCGCTTGCGGGGGGGACTGAGGGGGGGCATATTCCTCAATAACCTGCACCTCCGTTGTCGATGAAGCACGCGTGTAGTAATCCAACTCCGCCGCACGCACGCAGGCCAACCCTTGCTCCCAATCCAGCGACTCGACCAGGTAGGTCTCGCCGCCGTGCAGGTAGACCGCGCCCTCGTGGATCAGCACAGGCGCGCTGGGACGATCCATCAGGCCGATCGCGCGCGGCACGGCGCGCCCCGCCGCATTTTCGCTCACATCCTGGATGACGACGTTATCCGGCGAGCCGGTGCGCAGCGAGATCCCCGCCGCCGGGTAGCCTTCACCGATCCACGTATAGCGACCGTTGGAACGATACAGCACCTCCTCCTCGGCCAGCGCGTCCAGCATCGCCTCCACATCCTCGAAAGCGCCGAATGGTTCCCCGTGCTCGAAGGGCCCGCCCTGAGCGAAGTCGAAGGGCAATTCGTAGGCCGCGCAGGCCAGGTGGTTGGCCAGGATGACCAGGTTGTTCGGGTCGAGCAGCGCCTGCTCCACCGGTTGGCCGAAAAAGTAGCGCGGGTGCGTGACCAGGTACTGGTCGAGCGGCAGGGCACTGGCGACCAGCACCGCAGCCGAAAGCCCTGCTCGGCGACCGGCCCGGCCCGCCTGCTGCCACGCACTGGCAACCGTGCCGGGATAGCCGGCCATCACGCAGGCGCTCAGTTGCCCGATGTCTATGCCCAGCTCGAGCGCGTTGGTCGCCACGACGCCGCGCACCTCCCCCTCGCGCAGGCCGCGCTCGATGGCGCGCCGCTCGTGCGGCAGGTAGCCGCCCCGGTAGCCCTGCACCGCCCCCGGCTCGCCGCCACCTGCAGAGACCTCGTCACGCAGGTAGCCCAGCATGACCTCGGTGGTCAGCCGGGCGCGGGCAAAGACGATGGTCTGCACGTCGCCCTGGAGGAACTGGGCAGCAATGTCCTTGGCCGCCAGCGAGGCGCTGCGCCGGATGCCAAGTTGCGGATCTACCAAAGGTGGGTTATAAAGGATATAGTGCTTTGCCCCTCGCGGCGCGCCGTCGTCGTCCACCAGCCGGACGGGCGACTCGATCAGCCGCTCGGCCAGCTCGCGCGGGTTGGCGATGGTGGCCGAGGCGCATATGAAGCGCGGATCGGCTCCGTAAAAGCGGCACACCCGCCGCAGCCGCCGCAGCACATTCGCCACGTGCCCGCCAAAAATGCCGCGGTAGGTGTGCAGTTCATCGAGCACCACGTAGCGTAGGCTGCCAAAGAACCGCGCCCAGCGCGTGTGATGCGACAGGATGCCGGTGTGGAGCATGTCGGGGTTGGAGACGAGCAACTGGGCCTCGCGGCGGATGGCGGAGCGGTGGGAGGAGGGGGTGTCGCCGTCGTAGGGCCTGATCGCGACCGGAGATTGGAGACTGGAGATTAGTGATTTGAGATTTGCAACCTGATCGTGCGCCAGGGCCTTGGTCGGGAAGAGATAGAGGGCGCAGGCGGCGGGATCGTTCAGCAGCACGTCGAGAATCGGCAGGTTGTAGGCCAGCGTCTTGCCGCTTGCAGTGGAGGTGGCCAGCACGACGTGCTCCCCCGCCAGCGTTGCAGCCATCGCCTGCGCCTGATGGGTGTAAGGCTGTTCGATGCCCTGACTGCGGACGGCGGTGATCAGGCGCGGGTCGAGCCCATCCGGCCAGGGAGCGGTGCGCGCGGGTCGCGCCGGGAGGCGCTCCCAGGCGGTCACGCAGCGCATAAAGGCCGGGTCTTGCCGCAGGGCATCGAGGATATCGGATAGAGCCATCAGACAGATTATAGGCGTGGAGACGGGGAATGCAAATGTTGCAACTCGCTTGCACCTATTGCGTACTAGATAGAGGAGGTGATACAGATGAAACTGCTCATTCGATGGGTAATCGTTAGTTTAGCCCTCTTTGCCGCCGCATGGCTCATCCCCGGCATCCGTGTCGAAGGAACAGCCTGGATCGTCTACGCGGTGATGGCCATCATCTTGGGGCTAGCCAACGCGATCGTGCGGCCCTTGCTCAAATTGCTGACCTGCCCGCTCATCATCCTGACTCTGGGCCTGTTCACCCTGGTCATCAACGCCGTCACCCTGTGGCTGTCCTCGTGGGTCGCCGTCAACTGGCTCGGCGTCGGCTTTTACGTAGACGGTTTCTGGTCGGCGTTGCTGGGGGCGCTCATCGTCAGCGTCGTCACCGTCATCCTATCGGCGCTGGTCAGAGAAGACAAGAACCGCGACTAGAATGCGGAGGAAGAAAAATGGAGCACAACAAACTGAGACGGCAGAACGGCATCATCGGCGGTGTGTGTGGCGGACTGGGGGCCTTTTTCGGCATCAGCCCGTTCTGGTTCCGCCTGGTTTTCCTGCTCTTGGCGATCCCAGGCGGCGCGCCGGGGATACTGCCCTACCTGATCCTGTGGTTCATCATCCCCCGCAGGCGACTGAAGGTAATGGGCCGGGCCTAAAATGTTACAGCCCTGCAATGGTCTTGTAACGGATGTGAAACTCTCATCACACCTGCCTTGGTGTATACTATAGGCGTCGGACGGCTAGTAAAATTACCCAAACCTAGCCGTATCAAACTCCTCCTTTCCTTTCTTGGCCGTGCCTGGGAGCTAACCACCCCGCCCTGGTTACTCCCAGGCACGCCGCCTATGGGCAAAGCCAGAGGCTTTGCCTTAGCATTTTGCCAGCGCTTCGCACCGGCAAAATGCGCCCGCACTACCTCTTGCCTCCTGCCCCTTTCTCTGCTATCATTCCCTCGATGTCCGAACAACTGCGTGGGATCGTCGAGCGTGTGACCTACTATAACGAAGAGACCGGGTATTCGGTCATCCGCCTCGACGTCCCGGGCCAGCGCGATCTGGTGACCGTCGTCGGCAACCTGCCGGAGGTGCAGCCCGGCGAGAGCCTGCGCCTGGAGGGCACCTGGACGACGCACCAGCAGTACGGTCGCCAGTTCAAAGTCGAGCGCTGCGAGCAGGTGCTCCCGGCCACCGTCGAGGGCATCAAGAAGTACCTCGGCTCCGGACTGGTCAAGGGCGTGGGGCCGGTCACCGCGACCCGCATCGTGCAGCGTTTCGGCGCCGACACGCTGCGCGTGCTGGATGAGGAACCTCGCCGGCTGCGCGAGGCGCTGGGCGTGGGAAAAAAGCGCGCCGCCGCCATCGCCAAAGCCTGGGAGGAGCAGAAGCACATCCGCGAGGTGATGGTGTTCCTGAGCGGCCACGGCGTCACCACCGGCCTGGCGGTCAAGATCTACAAGACCTACGGCGACGACGCACTGACCGTGGTGCAGGAGGACCCCTACCGGCTAGCGCGCGATATCTGGGGCGTGGGCTTCAAGACCGCGGACAAGATTGCGCGCGATCTTGGACTGCCGCCCGATTCCCCATCCCGCGTGCAGGCTGGCGTGGCCTACGCCCTGAGCCAGCAGGCCGACGAGGGCCACGCCTATGCGCCCGAACCCGACCTGACGCAGGAAGCCGCCGAGCTGCTGGAGGTCCCCGCCGAGCTGGTCGCCGATGCCATCGAGGCCCTGGACGCCGAGGAGATCGTCCGCCGCGAGACATTGGTTTATCCCCCCCCCCTCTATTCCCCCCGTGAAACGGGGGGGACGAAAGGGGAGGTATCCCTACGTGAGGAACGTGCCGTCTACCTAACCCCCTTCTACTACGGCGAGGTCGGCGTCACCAACCGGCTGCGGGCGCTGGTCGAAAGCCCGGCCACGCGCCTGCTCCCCTTCCGCAGCGTGGATTGGGAAAACCTGCTGCGCCAGGTCACCCGCGATTCAGAAATCGAGCTTTCGCCCCAGCAGCACGAGGCAGTACGCGCGGCGCTGACCCACAAGGTGACCGTGCTCACCGGCGGCCCCGGCACCGGCAAGACGGTCAGCGTGCGCACCGTCATCGCAGCGCTGGAGGCGATGAATTGCCGCTACGCCCTGTGCGCCCCCACCGGCCGCGCCGCCAAGCGCCTATCGGAGGCCACCGACCGCCCGGCCAAGACGGTGCACCGGATGCTGGAGTACTCCCCGATGGACGGCTTCCGCCGCAACGAGGAGAACCCGTTGGCGGTCGATTGCCTGATCGTGGACGAGTCCTCGATGCTCGACCTGCTGCTGACCAACCACCTGCTCAAGGCGGTCGATCCGGCGGCCCACATGCTCTTCGTCGGCGACATCGACCAGCTTCCCAGCGTGGGCGCGGGCGACGTGCTGCGCGACGTGATCGCCTCCGACCGCGCCGCCGTCGTGCGGCTGACGACCATCTTTCGCCAGGCCGCCGATAGCGGCATCGTGGTCAACGCCCACCGCATCAACCGCGGCGAGTTTCCCATCCTCAACGAGTTCGGCGACTTTTACTTTTTCTCCAAGGAGGATCCCGAGGAGGCCGCCGATCTGCTGGTGGATGTGGTGCAGCGCCGCGTCCCGGCCAAGTTCGGCTTCGATCCGGTGGACGACGTGCAGGTGCTGGCGCCGATGTACCGGGGCGCGTGCGGCGTGCGCAACCTCAACACACGCCTGCAAGAGGCGCTCAACCCCGCCTCGCCGCAAAAGCCGGAGCGGCGGCTGGGCGGGCGGCTGTTCAGGGTGGGGGACAAAGTCATGCAAATCAGGAATGACTATCTAAAAGATACTTTCAACGGTGACATCGGTCGGGTGACCAAGATTGATTTCGTGGGGCAAACGTTGACGGTGGTGATTGATGACCGGCCCGTGCTCTACGACTGGGGCGAGGCGGACGAGTTGGTGCACGCCTTCGCCGTGTCGGTGCACAAGAGCCAGGGCAGCGAGTACCCGGCGGTTGTGATCCCAGTGCTGACGCAGCATTACCTTATGTTGCAGCGCAATCTTTTCTATACGGCCATCACGCGAGCCAAGCAGTTGGTCGTGCTGGTGGGCACGCGGCGGGCCATCGCCATCGCCGTGAAAAACGATAAGGTGCGCGAGCGCCACTCGGGGTTGAGTGTGCGGCTGCGCGAGACGTAATCACCTTGAAGGAGGCAACGTTATGAAAGCACTCTTCATCGGCGGGACGGGCACCATCAGCTCGGCCTGCTCGCAACTGGCCGTCGAGCGCGGCATTGACCTGAGCCTGTTCAATCGGGGCGAGACCGAGCGCCCCATCCCGGCAGAGGCGCGCGTCCTGCACGGCGACATCCGCGACCGCGCCTCGGTGGAGCGCGCGCTGGGCGACGCCACCTTCGACGCCGTGGTTGATTGGGTCGCCTTTACCCCCGACCAGGTCGAATCCGACATCGAGCTTTTCCGCGGGCGCACCGGGCAATATATTTTCATCAGCTCGGCCTCCGCCTATCAAAAGCCGGTGGCACGCCTGCCCATCACCGAGTCCACGCCGCTGCACAACCCCTACTGGGCCTACTCGCGGAACAAGATCGCCTGCGAGGAACGGTTGGTGCGCGCCTACCGCGAGGAGGGGTTCCCCATCACCATCGTGCGTCCCTCTCACACGTACGATAGGACGCGGCTGCCGTTCCAGAACCGCTACACCGTCATCGACCGCATGCGCCAGGGAAAGCCGGTGGTCGTCCACGGCGACGGCACGTCGCTGTGGGTGCTCACGCACCACCGGGATTTCGCCAAGGGGTTTGTGGGGCTGCTGGGCAACCCCCACGCCATCGGCGACGCGTTCCACATCACCTCAGACGAGCTGCTGACGTGGGACCAGATTTTCACCATCCTGGCCCGCGCCGCGGGCGTCGTCGGGCCGCACCTGGTGCACGTGCCCTCTGAGGTGATCGCCGCCTTCGATCCCGACTGGGGTGCCGGCCTCCTGGGCGATAAGGCCCACAGCGTGATCTTTGATAATAGCAAGATCAAGCGCCTGGTCCCCGATTTCGCGGCCACGATCCCCTTCTCCCAAGGAGCGGAGGAGGTCATCGCCTGGCTAGATGCCGATCCCGCGCGCCGGGTCGTGGACGCTGAGACCAACGCGTTACTGGATCGCATCATCGCCGCGTCCGAATCGATCTGGCCGTAGGAGCGCCATGTCCGATCTGCTCGCGGGCGTGGACGTGGGGACGTCGGGGGTCAAGGTGGGGCTGTTCGACCTGGACGGACGCCTCGTCGGCCTGGGACGCGCGTCCCACCGCGTCGAGAGTCCCCACCCCGGATGGGCGCAGACCGACCCCGAGCTGTGGTGGCAGGGGTTCCTGGGCGCGCTGCGGCAGGCGTGCGATGCGGGCGGGGTCGAGCCGGGCGCGATAGCCGCCCTCGGTTTCAGCGTGCTCTTCCCGGCGGTCGCACCGCTGG
>CAZWPV010000063.1:0-9796 GCA_964635485.1 uncultured Anaerolineales bacterium | reverse complement strand
CGCCAGCGCCGCAAAGTGCTCCTGCACCGTCTGGTGCGGGGCGAACCACACCGTCTCCTCCCCCGCTAGCAGCCCGTGCCGCGCGCAGGCCCTCACTACACGCTCGGCCTGGCCATCGCCCAGCGCCTGCGCCACCACCTCCACCGCCTCCTCCCGCGCGCAGGACAGTCGCTGCTCAAGGCCCAACTGATAGGCCAGGCCGGACAGCGCTTTGACCTTCGTCCGATCCGGGATCTCGGCGTCCAGCTGCCGTTGCTGCGTGTCCCGCCGCAGCATCCGCCCGACGAACCGCTCGTACAGCTCCCCCCGGTTGCCCGGCAGCGACTCACCCGCCGCCCCTGCCTCCTTGACCAGCCACAGGATCAGGGGCGTCCGCGCCATCTCACGCAGCCGCTCGTCCAGCCGCCCGTACAGCGCCCGCCCCTGCTCATCCAGGTGGGCCACCAGGTACGCCTCCATCTGCTCGTCACCCACCGGCTGCACCACTACTGCCCGCTCCACCTCACCCCGCAGCCGCCGCCACAGCTCGTCCTGTGAGCGGCTGGTCAGGATCACCGAGTGGCGCGGGTGGGCCGTCATCCACAGCCGCAGGTCCTCAATCAGCCGGTCCCGGTAGGGCGGTGCCACTTCGTTCAACCCGTCGAAGAGGAAGGTGCAGCGGCAGTCCCCCTGGTCTAGAAACGCCTCCAGCGCTTTCTCGTCGTCCAACCGCAGATGGCCCGTCTCCCGCAAGAACGATAACACCCACTCCGCCAGCGACTTTTCGGCATAGTCACGCAGGGGCACCAGCACCGGCACCTCCGCTCCCTCGCCATCGCACATCCCCCAGGCCAGCCGCTCCAGCGACACCGTCTTGCCGGAACCTGGCTCGCCCAACACCAGCAGTCGGTCGGCAGCGCCGAGCGCCTGCAGAAGGTCCTCCCGCGCCCCCAGCCGGCCCTCCTGGTACGGGGACGCCTCGACGGGCAACGTGGCCCCCTCCTCCTGGATGTAGTAGGCCATCCCACCCCAGCGGGCGCGGGCGTCGGCCTCCAGCTTCTCCCGCAGCGCCGCGCGGTGGGCGGCCACCGCCTCGGGCGTGGGGATGGCCACCTGCGTTCCCTGGTAGGTGACGTTGACCACGCCAATTTGCACGATGTCGTGCCCAACGGCGACCTGGCCGCTGACGTCGCCCTCGATGTGCACGCTGGCCAGCAGCTGCTGCACCACCTCGTCAGAAGGCTCCGCGCCCCCGGCGTACCGAGCCTCGTGCGCGACCTTGATCTCGCACAGTTTCTCGACGGTGTACTCGTCGGGATTCTGATCTACAACCTTGTGGTGGGACGGGCACAGCAGGAGCAGGTTGTCGAACCCATGGCGCTCCTCGTCGGTCTGCGCGGGGTCGTAGCGGGGGCCACCCTCGCTCTGAGCCTTGATGTGGCAGATCTCGGCGGTGACGGTGTTGCCGGTCACGAGGGTTGCAGTGCAGCCGGGGAAGGCGCACCGGTTGCCCGATACAGCGAAGAGTCGTTTGATGGTCTTCCCGGTCGGTCTGGTTGCCACAGCCCCTCCTCTGATTCTAAAGCGACTTAACTATTATGCCACAGAAGCAGGGTCCGGGCAACTCACACCGCCCGGTTGGACCTCAAAGCCGCGAACCAGCCCAAGGAACACCCGAGGGCCAAGGCTATGCGCCTATACAGAAATGTATAGATTTTATACAATGATATGCCATTTGACAAATAGCATAAAACTGGTGTATAATAGGGCCAGTATTATCAGGAGACCCTATGTCAGACTTTGGCGCTGTTCTTCGCCGCCTGCGCGAGCAAGCGGGCCTGAAGCAAAAAGAGGTAGCCACGGCAATGGGCGTGCCTCAGCCGGTCCTGTCGCGCCTGGAGACCGGCAACCAATCACCCCGTGACAGAAAGACGGTGATCGACCTGGCCGCTGCGATGGACCTCTCCCCCACCCAGACCGACGAGCTACTGGAGGCCGCCGGCTTCCAGCCTCAGAGTCTGTTCGACATCCCCGGCCTCGATCTGCGGGACGATAACCTGCGTGCGCTCTTTTACGAGGTGACGGCCGTGCAATCCGAGGACGACCCGGCCTGGTCCGCCGGCCTGATCGAAGCGATGCGCATCATGCTGAAGGGCGCGCGGTTCATGAAAACAGAGGCCATCACCGGGCTCGTTCCCGCTCCTCCGCCGGAGCCCAGCCGCCTCACCGCAGAAGAGAAAGAGACCGACACACTCCTGTCCACTCTCCTCGCTGGCGAGGCTGAGCCCGGCGAGGTCGCACGCCTACTCTCCGCCCTGGAAAGCGGAAGCCTGCCGTGGGAGCTGCGCCGCCGCATGGCCGAGGCCCTCCCCACCCTCGTGCAACTCGACGCCGAAACTACGTTCCGCCTGGCCGCCATCCTGCGGGACGACTACGACCCCTTGCGCTGGCACACCGACGCGCGGCGGCGGGTTGTCGAGGCTGTGCCCACCCTGTACGCGTACGACGCGGAGCAGGGCCTGGCCTTGCTTGCACCCCGGCCCCAGGACCAGGTGTACGTACACATCGCCATCGCCGAAGCGCTGCACGACATCGAGGGGATCGACCCCGCCGACGCTAACCGCATTCGGCACACGCTGACCGAGCAGGAGAGGCCAGAGCACGTGGGAATGATCGAGTTTCTGAGCGGCCTGCTCGACCAGATCGGCGAGGGCAACGCGCGCAGCGCCTTGGAGGTCATGAAGGCCGCGAGCGGCCGGCACCGCATCTTTCGCACCTGTGTCATGCGCACGCTATCACGCCTGCTGGACACCGAGGTGGCCGCCGATGCCCTCTGGCTCATGCTGTACTTTTACAGACGCACGGAGGGCCGCATCGCCGAACATCGCAACGTGCGCCGTCCCGCCGTCATCGCTTTTCCAAAACTGATCTCCCTGCTCGACGACGGCGGGGAGGTGGCGCTTCTGGCCAGGATGATGATCTGGCAGTTTACCCAGGAAGAGGAGGCCATCGCCCGCCGCGCCGTGGCGGACGAGCTGCCCCGCTTGATGGCATCCCACAGGGATTTCGCCCAGCAGCTTGCCGACGACCTCCTGATGGACAGCGACCCCTACGTCCGTCGCCGCGTGTGGAGCGTGAAGGCGCGGGCGACGGGGGAAAGTGGGAGTTGACGAAATAGTAACTTTAAAGTATAATATATACGCTTGCGTATGAACAAGCGGCCAGGTCAAGACCTGGCCGCAAGCGACGGCGGCTCCGCCCTGTCCCCTAGACAAGGTGGGGCGGGGCCGCTCCTCATCCACTATGATACAGTAAAAGGGGTGAGGACGCAAGATGAAAGGTTCTAGCGTGTTAAAGGAAGGATGGATCACAACCGAGGAGGCTTCCAAGTTGGTCGATTATGCGCCCGCCTACATTCGTCAGTTGGCTATATCCGGCCGCATAGAAGCGCAAAAAGTTGGACGGGACTGGCTGATTAACCAGGACAGCTTGCTAGCCTACAAAGCGCAAGTCAAACCTGGCCGTCCTAAGGAAAAATAGATGAGCTTCAAAACCGGTCTCCTTCGGTTCGACGACGATCCACGCAAGGAGTTGGAGGAAAAAGTGCTGGAAGCTGCAGTACACTACCGGCACAAGTACAGTCATCCTCCGGATACATGTTGCGTGCATCCCGGCACCCTCGCTGAAAAAAGTGACCGGAAACAAGGGAGAATGAGGATTGGCAATCAGAGCGGTTTATAGTATAGTTATATATGTATATTACACAACTCAATCCAACAAAAGCGGCCAGACAATGCCTGGCCGCTCGTGAGCAAAGGGTGGCCCGCCCTGTTCCTTGGGCAGGCCGAGCGGGTCCACCCCTCCTCATTCTCATTTTACTACACTGGGGATGGGGAGGCAAATGACCGAAGATAAAGTGGTGACGGTTTCCGAGGGCTGGATCGGCAGCCAAGAGGCAGCCAAGCTCACCGGATATACAGTGCGATACCTTTGCAAGCTCGCCCGCGATGGGCGACTGCGCGCAACCAAGCTGGGCAGGGACTGGCTTTTTGAACGCGAGTCGCTGCTAAAGTGGAAGGAGCGGATGAACAAGCTGGGCGCCAAGAAACACAGTCCAAAAGCGAAGAGAATAAAATCGAGTCCGCACTCGGAGGGTAGTGAGGATTGACAAATTAAGTCTTTGTAGTTATAATAACTACAAGAAACTACAAACGAATGATGTATGAAGACTACCAAGGGAAAAAGCGGAACTAGAGTAAGTTCAGTGCGTATGTCAACCAGGCTCTACGAGAGGATTCGTCGGCTAGCAGCGCAAGAACATCGAAGCATCAACGCTCAGATCGTTCACCTTCTTGGTCTTGCCCTTGGAGCCATTGCTCAAGAGCCCATACAATCTGACCATTCAAGGAGCGATGCTTCTGCCGAGCTAGATCCTGCAAGCGCTTCTTGAGAATGGATGGCATCCGCACAGACACAACTACAGTCTTTTTTTCAACCGTTCGTGGTGACATAGAAACATCGCACCTGAAGTAGTTCAATTTAGCAAGGCCGGCCTCGATCGTCTTGGCGGACCCGAGGCCGGCCACGGAGGTGGGTCGCAACCCTGTCCCCCTACCTATATTATAGAGCAAGGAACGCTTACGTCAAGCTCTGCGACCCGCCTCCCACCAGGGAGGCACCGTGCAGCACAACGCGATACCCAAGATCATCGTCCGACGGCACGCCCGCGATCGGGTCAGCAACCCGCCCCCCGAAGGGGTTAGGCTTGCGGGAGATACTTGCAAGCCCGGCTGATCAGCCTCAGCCACCAGCCTTCGGGCTGATGGGGCTACGTTCATTGCGAATACATAGGCACTTTGGGATATTGCCAAGTCCCAAACACTGCGGGCCAAGATTAAACATCGCTGAGGGTAGGCGAAGTGTTTTGGCCGACAAACCGCTTTGAACATTGGCGATGGCAACCACTCCCACAAGGGAGGCAAGCTTCTTGTTAGCTTGCACACTATCAGGAGCACGACGATGAAGGTCTTTGTACTCAACAAGCACGGGGAACCGCTGATGCCCACGACGCCACGAAAGGCCCGTCTGCTGCTGAAGCAGGGCAAGGCCAAAGTTGCCGGCAGGGAGCCGTTCACCATTCAGCTTTTGCACGGATCGAGCGGCTACAAGCAGCCGGTCACCCTCGGCGTCGACGGGGGCTATGCAACCATCGGATACTCTGCCCTGACGGAGAGAGAAGAACTCATCGGCGGGCAGGTGCACCTCCTGGCCGGGGTGTCACAGCGGATCACGGAGCGAAAGATGTACCGCAAGCTGAGGCGCAGGCGAAAGCGATACCGTGCCCCCCGGTTCGACAACCGGCGTAAGCCGGAGGGCTGGCTGGCCCCGTCGGTGCAGCACAAACTGGACGCCCACTTGAAATTGATCACACGCGTCCGCTCGATCCTTCCAGTAACACGGGTGATCATTGAAGTCGCGAATTTCGATATCCAGCAGATCAAGAGACCGGACATTTCGGGGGTCGAGTACCAGCAGGGAGAACAGGCGGGGTTCTGGAACGTGCGGGAGTACATCTTGCACAGGGACGGGCACGAATGCCAGAACCCCGAGTGCACCAAGAAGAGCGTTGTGCTCAAGACGCACCACCTGGGGTATTGGAAGAACGACTACAGTGACAGGCCGGACAACCTGATCACGCTTTGTACCGAGTGTCACACGCAAGACAACCACCGGCCGGGAGGGCTTCTCTACGGATGGGAACCGAGAGTCAGGCCCTTCAAAGCTGAGACGTTCATGACGACGGTGAGATGGCGCTTGATCGATGCAGTCGGAGCGGAGGCGACGTATGGGTACCTCACGAAGAGCAAGCGGATCGCGCTAAAGCTGGAGAAGAGCCACCACAACGACGCGTTCGTGATCGCGGGCGGGGCGGACCAAACGCGGGCGGAGGCGGCGGATTTCGAAGAGATCAAGAATCACGCCCGTGCGCGCTCCAGGTTCTACGATGCGATCTACGTCGACACACGTACGGGAGAGAAGGCATACGGGAAGGAGCTCCACTGCGGCAGAACGACGCGGAACAGGAACCTGAGCGGGGAAAACCTGAGAAAGTATCGGGGGCAGAAGGTACGAAAGGGCAGAGTCTCTATCAGGCGCAACGACTATCCGATCCGTCCCAGAGATATCGTGTTGTGCGACGGGGAGAAACACGTCGTGAAGGGAATGTGCAGCTATGGGAAACAGGTTGAGCTGTATGTGCCTGATGGCAAGCCACGGTACGTCGCTACGAGCAAGGCCGTGCCGCTGAGAAAGAGGAGGGGGTTATGCGCTGTCGTTTGAGAAAACCAGAGCGCGAAGGCCCAATTCCCCCCACCCCTGAAGGAGGTGGGCTCCCTTGGGCCTCATCTGTGGCAGAATACAACACCTCCGCCAGCGCACTGCGCCAGCGCATACGCCGGCTTAGCCCCCACCTCGCTCCCTTTGGGATCCTCAACGGCAAAGGCAAGGTCGCGCTGATGTTCAACAGCGGGCCCTCCCCCGTCATCCGCCACACCGGCGACACCATCGAAGTCATCTCCATACTGCGCCCTGGCCAGCGCGTCGTCCGGCGCGATACCCTGGAGATTTGGGTTGGTAAACGATCGTGCGATCCGCTCGCCTCACGAGATCCTGCCGCGCGGACGCCCCCGTTCCCGAGCAAGAGGGGAGAGTGCCGCGCGCCAACAGGGCCTCTTGCATCGAGACGGTTTTCGTAGTATAGTAGTGTTTATAGAACGTTTGTTCCATTATGTAAGAAACGAGACATGAGCTTGAAATCAGGCCTTCTATGGTTCGACGACGATCCGCGCAGGGATGTGGAGGAAAAGGTACTCCGGGCGGCCACCCGCTACGAGCACAAGCACGGCCACCCGCCCGACCTGTGCTACGTCCACCCCAGTACCCTCGGCGGCGACGGGAAGTCTAGGAAAGCGGGTGCCGTTGAGATTCGGTCTGGCCGCTCGGTGCTCCCCCACCATTTCTGGCTGGGCGTGGCCGAAAAGGGAGAACGCCCTGCGCCAGCGGAGGGTACGCCAGCTGAGCCAGCCAGCGTACCCCGACTCAGTCTCACCCGTCGCGTCGAGGCGGCGGAGGCGGAGAAGGGCGCGATGACGCCGGAGGAGGCGCGCCAGTTAGCGATGAATTTGGAGAAAAGATGACGCATATAGCAGGACACACGCAGCCGACCCAGCTGGACGGACCGCAGATGACCGCCGCCATGATGCAGCTGGCTCTGAGCCAGCGCAAGGTGGAGGCCATCGTGACACCGCTGTTCGACGGCCCCCAGGTGGAGACCTATCAGGTGGCGCTGGCTCTGGGAGTCGCGCCGGAGAAGGTCGAGCGGCTGGACGGCGCGCTGGCGATGGCGGCGGGGGTTTCCGCCTGCCGGGTGGCCCGCTCCCAGGGATGTCTGCTGGTCGAAGTGCCCAAGCCGAAGGAGAAGCGCAAGATACTCAGGGCGCGCACGCTTCTGGCGCAAGCCTCTGCGGCCACGCCGCTGTATGTGCCCCTCGGACTGGGGACGACGGGCCAGATCGTCTACTACAGTCTGGCCGACGAACGGATGTGCCATCTGGTCGTCGGCGGCACCACACGCAGCGGCAAGACCAACGCCCTCCACTGGCTGCTCACCTGCCTGTTGAAGCAGAATCCACTGGGCCGGCTGGGCCTGATCCTGGCCGATCCCAAGCGCAGGGAGTTGGCGCCCTTTGCCCTCTCCCGCCATCTGATGCACCCGATCCTGCACGACCTGACTGAGATCGTCAAAGTGCTGATCTGGCTCCAGGAAACCATGACGCTGCGAGCGTCCAGGGGCATCAATCAGCCCCGCATCCTGACCGTGATTGACGAGGTGCGCCAGCTGGTGCGGCGCGAGCGCCGCGTGCAGGGCCTGCTTTCCTCCATCGCCGAGATGGGAGCGGGCGTCGGCATCCACCTGGTCGTCGCCACACAACAGCCAGGGGCCAAGGCACTGGGCGAGGCTCTCGTCAACTTCCCCGCCCGGCTGCTGGGCCGGGTGGCCTCGTCCACGCTGAGCTACGGCGCGGCGGGCCGGGCCCGGTCGCAGGCCGAGACGCTGCTGGGGCGCGGCGACATGATCCTGATCGGCGAGGGCGGGCTGATGCACCGCTTGCAGGTGCCCCTGGTGGGCGAGGCCGAGCTAGAGACCGTGCCCCGCTGGGAGCGTGCCGACCAGGTCCCGCACTTGGAGCTGCCCGAGGCCGTCAGTTGGAGCACGCCGGTGGGCGTCGACAGCCGCGGCGGCTGGCAGCGCAAGGAGCTGGACATGGAGAGAGTGCGCGAGATGATCGAGGACGGCGCGACGGCCACAGAGCTGCACCGGGCTTTCGGCATCAACTACGGGCGCGCCCTGCGGCTCCTGGAGGGATCTGGAGGCGATACATGAAACAAGAACATACGACCTTTGCACTGGTTCTCCTCGTGGTGGCGGCGGTGGCACTGGGGACCGTGGGCCTGGTGATCTGGCGGCTCGATCTGGACAGGCTCTTCACCCTGGTGTTGATCCTGGTCGTCGCCGTGGCCATCGCCATCGTGTCGGTCGGGGTGGCGTTCATCGTTCGCGCCAACAGATCGGGCGGGCCGCGCACGCGGGAGGTTGTCAGGGAGAGGGAGAGACACACTCACACCATCGACGGTCGCCAACCACCCTCACCGCCCGTCGTCGTCACCGGCGGCCAGCCGCAGTTGCCGAGCTTCTTCCCGCACCTGCTACGCGCCGCCTACCAGACGGGGCAGGGCGACCGCCGCCAGTATTCCGTTTCCGTCGTCGATGACCAGCCGGGGAGTGAGGACCCGGATGGCTGGTCTGGTGACGAGTGGACAGGGGACGTCATCGACGTCGATGCTACAAAAAACTGATACACATAGCAGCGAGTTGGGGTATATGGTTTTTGCGTAGCCGGAGTCAAGATGGACATTCTAGAGCTTTTCGCCAGGTTTGACATCATCAGCCGCATCGAGGGCTGGGTGTCCACCTTCCGCCGGGCCGACTGGCAGGCGGCCGGACGACGGGGGGCAGCGGGAATCGCCGACGAGTTCGGCCGCTGCCTGACCCGCTCCAACGCGCCGCTGATCCACTTCCAGCGGAACGCCGGGTGGACGGGTATCCAGGTCGAGCGGCTGCTGAGAGGGTACGGCGTGCGCATCTTCGACCGGGGCTTTACCAGAGACACGCTCTGTTTCCGCGTGGCGCAGAGACAGCACGATTGGGCCGACTACCTCATGCGGCGGGCCGGGGTCCCGGTGGTCAGCGCGCCGACGAGCGCAACTAACGCCCAGGCCTGGCAGCGCCACCGGGGGACGATGCCGACGCCGTGGGAGGGCGAAAGACGGGGGGAAGGACCTGCCCCTGCCGATGCGGATGACTTCATCGGCCGGGTGTTGGCCACGTTTGACGAACTGTTTTAGCGTGCCCGGGTGCCGGCACGCCTGAGCGCAGGGGTGGGGCGGATCCCCCGCCTGCCCCACCTCACTCGATACAAACAGGGGAGAAGGAGGTCTCCACAATGGGAATAAGGGAAACGCTAGAATTCCAGGCAGACCGCATCGAGGCGGTGCTGTCTTCGCACAGGATACAGGCCCGGGTCACGGGCGGGACCGTGACCCCGCGCTGGATTCGCTTCCAGGTGTTGCCCTCGGTAGCGGCCAAGATCTCCACGATCAAGGGGCTGAACGAGGAACTGGCCGCCGCGCTCGACGCCCCCAGTTGCCGGGTGTCGCGACGGGGGGCCGCCGTGGACGTCGAGGTGCCGCGCGACGA
>CAZWPV010000062.1:0-9813 GCA_964635485.1 uncultured Anaerolineales bacterium | reverse complement strand
TCTTGAGCAGGTTATCTTCCGTCTTGCCCAGTTCGGGCTGCATCTGTACGGTTGCGACGGTAATGGCGCGCATTTTCAACTCCTTGTTGGTTCAATTGCTCACAAGCAATGATAGCACAAACGTTCTGATTGCGCAAGTCTTTCAGAGAGGTAAATCGGTAGATCGGGAATCGGGTCCTCAGTCACCAACCTACCGATTTCGCCGCAGTTGCTGGAGGACGGCGGCCAATTTTGGTGGCAGCGGGGCCTCGAATTCGACCTCCTCGCCGGTGGCGGGATGGGTGAAGCGTAACTGCGCGGCGTGGAGAAAGTGGCGGCTCTTGAGCAACCGCTGGCGGCGGTGGCCATAGACCGCATCCCCCACGACCGGGTAACCCAGCCAGGCCAGGTGCACGCGCACCTGATGTGTGCGCCCGGTGTGCGGACGCACCTCCAGCAGCGTGTGGTTGGGAAAGACCTCGACGGCGCGATACATCGTCTGCGCCTCCCGGCCCCTGCGCACGACGGCCATCTGCTTGCGCCGTCGTTTATCGCGCCCGATGGGTGCTTCGATGATCCCCTCGCGGGGTTGCACTTGACCCTCCACCAGTGCCAGGTAGGTCTTGGCCACCTGGCGGCGCTTGAACTGTCGTTGGAGCGCGGCGCGGGTCGCCTCGTCCTTGGCTACGAGTATCAGCCCGGAGGTATCCTTATCCAGCCGGTGGACGATCCCGGCTCGGTCCGCCCCACCGATGTCGGTCACATGAGGGCAGTGGGCCAGTACCGCGTTGACCAGAGTGCCGCTGGTGTGGCCTGCGCCCGGGTGCACGACCATCCCTGCCGGTTTGTCGATCACCAGCAGCGCGTCATCTTCGTAGATGATGTCGAGGGGGATATCCTCCGGCAGGACTTGCTCGGGAAGCTCGATGGGGATGTGGGCGACGATCTCGTCGCCGACCTGTACGCGGTAGCTGGGTTTGCTGAGCCGCCCGTTGACGGTGACGGCGCCGTCTTTGATCAACCGTTGCGCCACCGCCCGGCTGAGATCGGGGGCCTGAGTGGAGATGGCCTTGTCCAGTCTCTCGTCGCCGGTTTCGACGGTGAATGAGAGGATGGACGTTTCTTGCTCAGGCACCTTCTGCTGCCTGCTGCTTGAGCCGTTCTTGTCGCTCCTCCCACATCAGCAATCCGATCAGCAGTGCGACGCCGACCGAGATAGAAGCGTCTGCCACGTTAAACACCGGAAACTCGGTGAACGGCCAGAAGTTGACGTCGATAAAGTCCACGACGTATCCTTGACGTACTCGATCGACGAGATTGCCGAGTGCCCCGCCCAGTGCCAACCCCAGCGCTGTGCGCAGCGCCCATTGTCCCGGCGGGAGACGGCGGGAGTATACGATGATTGCCACCGCGGCGACGACGTGGGCGATAACAAAAACATTGCCCAGGCCCTGGAGCAGGCCAAAAGCTACCCCCGTGTTCGTCACGTGGGTGATACTAAGAATAGGAGCCAGCCAGGATGCCATGTCCCAGGGCTGGCCCACTTCCAGCCGCGTCGCCACCAGGTGCTTGGTGACCTGGTCCGCAAGCAAGACCAGTGCCGCCGTGGCTGGCAGAATCAACAGTTCTGGTTTTATCCGCTTCAAAGAGAGCCCTTTCCACTGTGTTCGCGCCGTGCTTGGCACTCCAGGCAGTAGCGTGCGTGGGGCAATGCCTCCAGGCGTGCTCGGTCGACCCGTGCGCCGCAGGCCTCGCAGAGACCGTATGTTCCGTCGTCTAACTTACCCAGCGCTCGCTCTACTTCTTCGAGCGAAGTTTCAGCGCCGCGCTTCAGGGTCACGTCCACGGCTTGATCGAAAGCCTCGGTGGCGTCGTCGGCCATGTGGTTGCTGTAGCCGATGCTTTCGTGTTGTGTGGTCTTGAGGTGTTCCAACTGCTTTTTTAGTTTCGTCTGCTCTTCCAGTAATGCCTGCTTAGCTTTTTCGTACGAGAAAGGCATCTGCTTTCCTCCTGCCCTGCTCTATAGATACGCCGTATTCTACCTTACTCAGGCTGAATTGACAAGGGCTTTTGAACCTGGATAACACAGATATCCCAAACGACCTTCCCGAAAGGTTCCGGTCTTATGCTTTGCGGACGCCTAAGGTCAATGAGTAACCGCCGACCTGATCCCGGCCCACCGTAGCGTTCTCTTGTGGCAGTCCGGCGCGCAGCTCCACGCTCAGGGTCTCGGCGGCGATGAGGTCACGGCAGGCCTCGATGGCCTCGGCCAGTTCGCCCTCTGCCCGGTAGGTGGTGACGATGCGGTCGTCGAGGTTGAAGCCCGCGTCCTTGCGCAGATTCTGCACGCGGCGGATCACGTCACGGGCCAGTCCCTCCGCCGCCAACCCGGGCGTCAGGACGACATTCACCGCAACCGTCACACCCCGCTCTGAGGCGACCGCTAACCCTTCTCGCGGCTGCTCTTGCACCAGAACATGTTCGGGCAGAAGTTCGACCTCTTCCCCATCGACCTTGAGGTGGAGCGGAAGGGATGCTCTCAGTCGCTTCACCGCAGCGGCAGGGTCCACCTCCGCGAGCGCCCTCCGTACTGCCGGGAATTTGGACCCAAAGCGCGGCCCCAGCACCTTGTTATCGGGCAACAGCCGGTAGGTCACCAGCTCTTCCGCTGCCTCCACGAACGTGATCTCCTTGACGTTCAACTCATCTCGGGCCAGGTCGAGCAACTCCTCGTCGTCCAGCCTGTCGCTGCCGGACTCGAGGTGCACCAGCGCGCCTGCCAGCGGCTGACGCAGCTTGATGTTGGCACTGGCGCGGCAGGAATGACCCAGCGTGACCACCTGTCGAGTCAGCGCCATCTGCGCCAGCAAGCCCTCGTCTATCGCCGCCACATCCGCCTGCGGCCAGCCGGTGTGGTGGACGCTTTCCGGCGCGTCCCCATCTGCCGAGCGTACCAGGTTCTGGTACATCGCCTCGGTCACGAACGGCGTGATCGGGGCCAACAGGCGGCACAGTGTCGTCAGGACCTGGTACAGCGTGGCATAGGCCGCGTTCTTGTCCGCGTCCTGCTCGCTCTTCCAGAAGCGGCGCCGGCTGCGGCGCACGTACCAGTTGGTCAGATCGTCCAGAAAGGGCTCGACGGCCATCGTCGCCCCGTAGGCGTCGTAGTTATCGAGGCGGTCGGTGACCTGTGCGACGATCTGGTTCAGCCTTGCCAGGATCCATTTGTCTAGCAGTGTTTTGCCCTCGCCTCCATCCCCTGTGGACCGCCACTCGTCGATGTTGGCATACGTCACGAAGAACGAGTACACGTTCCACAGCGGGATTAGGAACTGCCGCCGCACCTCGTCGGCCCGGCCGTAGCCGAAGAGCAGGTTGTTCTCCGGCTTGTGGGTGCAGTAGAGCCAGCGCATCACGTCCACGCCCATCCTGTCGGCGGCCTCGTTGAACTCGATGGCGTTCCCCCACGATTTGTGCATCTCGCGTCCGTCTTCGGCCACGCACGTTGCGTAGCCGAAGCAGGTCAGGAAAGGCGGCGAGTTCTCCAGCACCGTCGCCATCGCCAGCAGGCTGTAGAACCAGTTGCGGAATTGGCCAGGGAACGATTCGGAGATGAAATCGGCCGGGTACCACTCGCGCCAGTAGTCTGGGTTCGTGCGGTATTGCATCGTGCTGAAGCTGACGATGCCGGCATCGAGCCAGGGATTGCCCACGTCGGGGACGCGGCTCACAACCGCCCCGCACTCTGGGCAGGCGATCTTGACGGCGTCGATCCACGGCTTGTGAGGCGTGTGCCCCTTGAATTCATCCCAGCCTGCCACCGCGCGCTCCTTTAGCTCCTCTGCGTTGCCGATGACCTCAAAATGGCCACACTTGGCGCACTCCCAGATGGGCAGAGCCAGCCCCCAGTATCGCTTCTTGCTGATCATCCAGTCGTGCATGTTGCGCAGCCAGTCCAGCTCCCGGTCCAGCCCAAAGGAGGGAATCCAGCGGATCTGCTTGGTGACCTCGATCATGTCATGGCGCAGCTCGTCCATCGAGATGAACCACTCGTCCACCAGCCGGAACACCAAGTCGGTCTGGCAGCGCCAGCAGACGGGATAGCGGTGGGTGTAATCCTCGACCTTGTAGAGGAGACCCTTTTCCCGCAGGCTCTCGAAAACCCATTCGGCGTTTTCGGAGACATGAGTGGTGCTGAGCGAGCCAAAGCCTTCGACAAAGTACCCTTCCTCGTCCAGCGGAGCGATGGCGGGCAGGTTGTACTCCTTGCCTAATTGAAAGTCCTCCGCGCCGCATCCGGGGGCGATGTGGACGATGCCGGTGCCCTCGGCCTCACCGACCTCGTCCCACAGGATCACCCGGTGAGCCTGCGGCCCACCGGCGGCCTGCTGGGCCGGGAACTCGTCGAAGGGACCATCGTAGGTCCAGCCATCGAGGGCTGTGCCCTTCATCTCCTCCAACACCTCGTACTTGCCCTCCAGCATCGAGAGTGTGCCCTTGGATAGGTAGTAGACCTGATCGCCCTGGCGGACCTTGACGTAGGTCAACTCCGGCCCTACCGCCGTCGCCACGTTGCTGGTCAGCGTCCAGGGCGTGGTAGTCCAGACCAACAGCGATTCTGTACTTTCCTCTTCCTCTGGGAGAGGGACCGAGGGTGAGGGGCGCAGCGGGAAGCGCAGCGTGACGCTGGGATGCGTCATTTCCTGGTAGCCCTCGGTGACGATCTCGTGCTGGCTGATGGCGGTGGCGCAGCGTGGGCACCAGGGCATCACGTCGTGGCCCTTGTACACCCAGCCCCGCTCCCAGCAGCGCTTGAGGAAGGTCCAGATCATATAGTTGTTTTCGCTGGAGAAAGTAAAGTAGGAGCCCCCTAGCTCCGGCAGGCCCAGGCGGGCGACGATCTGCTCGACTGTATCGGTCACAGAGCCTTTGGGCCCCTGGACCGTGACGGTCTGCTCTGGATCATCCATCAGCTTCTCGGCCAGTTCGCGCAGCATGTCCGTATCGTTCCAATCCATCCAGTAGCCCAGGCGGATGGATTGCTCGGTCTGAAGCGCAGCATAGCGCAGCACCCGCTCCTTGCACTTGCGCACAAAGCGGGCGATGCCATAGTCCTCGATGTCCTGCTTGGAGTGAAAGCCGAGTTCCTTTTCCACCTCGACCTCGACCCATAACCCCTGGCAGTCGAAGCCGTTCTGGTAGCGCGTACGATAGCCCTTCATCGCCCAGAAGCGGTGGAAGACGTCTTTGTAGGCGCGTCCCCAGCCGTGGTGGACGGCCATCGGGTTGTTGGCCGTGATGGGACCATCGGTGAAGGCCCATTTAGGGCCATCCTTACGCAGCGCTACCAGCTTGTTGAAAGCATCCGTTTGCTTCCAAAAATCCAGTATCTGGTATTCCTGCTCTACGAAATCCACACTTGAGGGCACCGATTTGAAGCTCATTCTGCCACCTCCTCCAGCTCTACCACCAAGCGCTTGTTGATGCGCCCTTTGCTCTTATAGTCTGTGATACACAGTGGGCCGACCTCGGACGTGTTCTCCACGTGGGTGCCGCCGTCGGCCTGTGTATCCAATCCCTCTATCGTCACCACCCGCACCTCGGTGATACGGGGCGGCAGCAGGTTGATCTTGGTGCGGATCAGGTCTGGGATCTGGAACGCCTCCTTGCGCGGCAGGATCTGCACGCTTGTAGGGCGTGCGGCGGCGACCTCGGCGTTAATCTTGGCCTCGATCTCGCTCACCAGCTCGGCCTGCATACGCTCGAACTCAAAGTCCATCCGCCCACGCAGCGGCTCCATGTTACCTCCCGTGACCGACGCACCATAGTCGCGCCAGATGACGCCGCACAGGATGTGCATCGCGGTGTGGGTGCGCATCAGCGCGTAGCGGCGCTCCCAGTCGAGGGTGCCGATCACGCGCGTGCCCACCGGCGGCGGGTCGCGGTCCAGCTTGTGCACCACGCGGCCCTCGCTGCGTTTGACCTTGACGACCTGCCACTCGTCGTCAACGGCCAGTAGCCGCCCGAAATCACATGGCTGCCCGCCGCCGCCGGGATAGAAGGCGGTTCTATCCAGCACGACGCCATCGCCGACGATCTCGGTCACGACGGCGTCGAACTCGCGCAGATAACTGTCAGTTTGATAGAGTAGATCGGTCATGCTTCCTCCGTTTCCAAATCGCACCACAAGGTGTCCATGTAATCGGTACATCCCATCGCCCGCCAGAAGGCCTGCGAAACCGGGTTATGATGCGCCACCGCCATCTGTAAGTGCGAGACACCCTGCTCGCGGAACCAGCCCTTGAGCGCTTCGAACAGTGCCCATCCAACGCCGTTTCGTCGCGCGGCCGGGTCGACGACAATGTTCATCACCTCGCCATAGGTCTGAGGCCGGAACACAGGGTATGGATCGCGCAGGGTGCCCATGATCATGCCCACGGCCCGGCCATCCATCTCGGCCACGAACGTGCACCAGCCCTTGTGTCCCAGGACGTCTCGCCGCACGTGGGCTTCCCAGGCCTGCTCGCCCTCAGGTGGGGGCAGTACCTGCAGCCGCGGCTCGACGCGGGCGTGAAAGTCCATATTTTCACGCCACAGGCGCATCATAGCCGGTAAATCCTCTTCAGTTGCGGGCCGGACCGTGAAATCCATAACGTTCCCCCTAGAAACAAAAGCCTCCGCCCCAAAGGGACGGAAGCCCAATACTTCCGCGGTACCACCCTTCTTGCCTCGCCAGGCAGGCCATCCTATCCTGGCAGAACCGCTCAGTCAGCGACTAACATCGCCGCGTCCGGGTAACGGGGGACGAATCCGTCTGAGCCTACTGGGTTGGCGTCGCCAATCTTTCGGTCAGCAGCTCCGGAGGGATTTTCGGCGTGGTTCCCGCGCCCGGCTCTCACCTATCCCTGGCTCTCTGGGCCGGTACCCCGTGCCTACTCGTCTCTATCAACGCCTTTATGGTGTTCAGCTTGATCGCAGTTTTGCCGGAGCAGAGCGACGGGAAAACTGCCAGGCAACTTTGGGCTTGCCCAAAGTTGCCTGCATTATGCCATAAGAGTGGAGGACTGTCAAGCATGCGCTGGTTTTATGGCCGTTCTGGGGCAAAGTCCGCGATTGTTCCTTCACTGGTCGTCGCCATCGCCAACGCTCGGCCGACCGTCTGATCCCAGTTGGGTTCGACCTCCGAGAGCGTCCTGATGGTATCGGCCAGTTGTTCTGTGGGGACGCGGATGAACAGTGCGTCCCGCGTTGTGCTGAGGCGGACTTCTATGTCCATCGTTCTGGGCTCGGAGTTTTTGAGGCCCGCATTCCAGACGAACATGTAGGGGGCAAGCTCGATGCCGGCAGCAGGGTTTGAATGCACCCCGATCGTGACCTCTACGCCGATGTCTGGGTTGACTTTGCCATCGTCCATGGGACGGCCGGTCGCAATGTTGCGGTCGGTGTCCAGGGCAAAGAGCCAGTAGCGCTCCATATCCGGCACTGTTGGCACCGGCTCGTAAAACGCGATCCAGAGGATCAGACTTTCCTCCGTGTCCCAGTCGCCGACTTCTGCCGCGAGTCCTGCCGGGATCGTCCGCACAAGCTGGCGCGCTTCGTCGAAGCATGCCAGCCTGATATCGGAGCCGGGCGGAACAAATTCGATCGGTGCGAGGGTGTCGAAATCTACCATATCTCCAGAGTCGTCGATGTAGGCCGGCGGGGCGAATGTAGATAGCTGGGTTGGCACCGGCATAGGGGAGGTAGGCATCGGCGTCAGGGAGGGGGATAGCGCCGTGGGTGCCATTGTTGGCTGGGCAGGCTCTGCGGGTTCTACGAGATTTGGCTCCGTCGTAGCGTTTTCTCCAGTTACGACGTGCACTGTGGCGGCCGTGCGGTAGTCTGAGTTTGGATGCTGGGCGATCACCTGGTAATCGCCGGGGGTATCGGGGGCGGTGTAGAACCCCTTCGCCCCGATAATGCCGCCTGCGGCCGTCCACTTTACCCCGGGCATTAGCCTATTATCCGCGACGGCCCGGAACTGCCAGCCCTGGCCTGGGTGTAGGGTGACTTCGCCGGGAAGGATTTGAAAGGTCGTCGGCAGCCCGAACCCCTGGGAGAACAGCAGGTTGGCAGCTATCAAGGCGCTCGCCAAGATGGCGAGGAGGATGAATCCGCCTATTACCCAGTGTTGAGGCCTTCTGGTCATCGATTGTGTCTCCGGGGAGATGCGTGACTCGATCCTGCTGGTTAACGGTGCAAGCATTATGGCATGGGTGCAGGGGGCTGTCAAGCCTCTGGGGTTTGGGCGCGGGTTTCAAGCTGGACTTCTAACCTGAAACCTGTAACCGCTAACCGATTTGCTGCTCCAAGCCCATTCGGAGGTCGTGCACAAAGTTTGTCGCTGCCTGGGCAGGATCGTCACCCTGCCCGGCGGCCTTGATCAGCGCCGAGCCGACGATCACGCCGTCGGCCAACTGGCCCACGGCGCGGGCCTGCTCCGGCGTGGAGATGCCGAACCCCACCGCCAGAGGGGTACAGGCCACGGCGCGCACGCGCTGAACAAAGTCGGCCAGGTGCGGCGGGAGTGCGTCGCGCGCGCCGGTCACGCCGGCGAGGGAGACCAGGTATAAAAAGCCGGTCGTGCGGCCGGCCAAAAGCTCGATGCGCTCCGGCGGGGAGGTGGGGGCCAGCAGGTAGACCAACGCTCGCCCGCGTGCCTCGCAGACAATCTCGATCTCGACGGCCTCCTCCGGTGGCAGATCGGGCACGATGAGCCCGTCGGCTCCGGCGGCGGTGGCCACAGTCACGAAGCGCTCCGCGCCAAAGGCCAGGATGGGGTTGACGTAGCCCATCAGCATGAAGGGCTGCGTCACGCCGCGGGCGCGCAGCTCGGCCACCATCTCGATGCACTGCGCCGCGTTGACGCCCTGTTCCAGCGCCACCTGCGTCGAGTGCTGGATGGTGGGGCCGTCGGCCAGGGGATCGGAGAAGGGGACGCCCAGCTCGATCAGGTCCGCACCTGCCCCCGCGATCGCCTCGACGACATCTAGTGAGGTGGCGGGATCGGGATAGCCCAGGGTGAAATAGGGCATCAGCGCCGCGCGTTTTTCGCCCTTTGCGGCGGCAAAGGCTGCTGCGATGTGGTCCAGTCCGTTCATTCCCCCACTCATTGTGCCTCCTCCATTCCCAGCGCCTTGACGGCTGTGTCCAGGTCTTTGTCCCCTCTTCCAGAGAGGTTAATGAGGATGCTTTCGTCCGGTTTCATCTGCGGCGCGCGCTTGACCGCCTCGGCCACGGCGTGGGCCGATTCGAGGGCCGGGATGATGCCCTCGGTGCGCGTCAGAAGTTGGAACCCCTCCAGAGCTTCGTCGTCGTTCGCGTAGGTGTACTCGGCGCGGCCCAGCTCGCGCAGATGGGCGTGCTCTGGCCCGATGGCGGCATAATCCAAACCGGCAGAGATGGAGTGGGTGTTGAGTATCTGCCCGTTGGCATCCTGCAGGACGTAGGTGTAGGTGCCGTGTAGCACGCCGGGGCGCCCCAGGCTGGGGTCGGCGAAGCGGGCGGCGTGCTTGCCCGATGCGATCCCCTCGCCTCCGGCCTCGACGCCGACCAGCTTGACCTCCGCGTCGTCACGGAAGCCGCTAAAGATGCCGATGGCGTTGGAGCCGCCGCCCACGCAGGCGATGCACACGTCGGGCAGCCGCCTGACCTGCGCCAGCATTTGCTCCCGCGCCTCGCGCCCGATCACCGCCTGAAAGTCGCGCACTATCGTGGGATAGGGATGCGGGCCGAGGGCCGAGCCGAGCAGGTAGTGGGTGGTCTCGACGTTGGTCACCCAGTCGCGGATGGCCT
>CAZWPV010000061.1:0-9835 GCA_964635485.1 uncultured Anaerolineales bacterium | reverse complement strand
GGCATGGTTCAGAAACCTGGAGAGTTAGATTGACACTTTTGCCACAGCACCTCGCGTGAAATCGGGTTCAGCACCCCCCATATGTGGGCGAAATCGTTGTTTTCCGGCGTTTTGCCCCACATATTGGGGTCCAGTTGAAATGGAGAAGTGTCAATCATACCCTCAAAGTGTCAATCTAACTTGAACCATGCCCAAATCGCGAATTGCGAATCTGCTCACTCCAGTTTTTAGGAGGTAACGATGCACTCGAAAGCCTTGATTCTATCGATCGCGCTGGCCGTCGCCGCGCAGGCTTGTTGTTGTTGCACCATCCTGGGTGGCCCGCAGCCACCCTACACCATCACTCCCTCGGACGAAGCCATCACGCGCCTCGAGGAGCGAATAGACTCGACGGAAACGGACGCGAGTGGCAGTTTCAGCATCACCGTCACCGAGGAGGAGATGACCTCGCTGATGGTGCAGTGGCTCGACGAAATGGAGGAGCCACCTCCCATCAGCCAGCCCCAGGTGCACTTCCGTAACGGACGCGTCGAGTTCTACATAGTCATACACGTGAGCGACCTGTTCGAGGTGCCTGGCATGCTCGCCTTCACCATCGACGCTCAAGGTGATGGTGCCGTCTTCACCGTCGAGGAGATGATCGTCGGACCGATCCCCCTGCCAGAGTCATTCACGGAGGTGATGACCGACATGCTCAACGACTTGTTCGCAGAGATCTTGTCGGGCGAAGGGGCCGGCACTGTGATCACCGACGTCAAAATTGGCGACAAGGAGATGACCATCTTTGGCCAGGCAACCCGCGAATAGCTGCCGACTGCTCGACGCCTATTCCTCATCCGGCGGGCTGGGCAGAGGCTCGACAGGCGGCCGCATCTTGATGCGATTGCTCGGCAGCGCTCCCTGAGGGTAGGGCACGGCGCGCAGGCTGACCTTGGGCGTCTTGGCCATCTTGAGCCCTATCCTTTCCTCCACCACAAGCCGGGCCGTCTCCACGATCTGCTCGGCCTGCGCGGGCACGTCAAGCCCGGCCGCGATATCCACATCCAGGTGGACCACGACGCCGCCCCGCCTGCCCGAAACGCGCGGCTTGACCTTCAGGACGCCGGGAAGAGCGTCCACCTCGTGCCTCAGTCGGTCGACGATGGATGTGACGCTGACCTCCACCTCCCCGCCGGCAACCTTTTCGACGCGGATGAACTTGGCCTTGGGCCGGCGCACCTCCAGGATGATGAGCAATACGAAGATAAAGTCCACGACGAAGGCGAGGATGATGCCCAGCACCACGGCCTGATACCCCGGTGCGCTCTCGATAGACCTGGTCAGTAGGTCCAGCTGACCGGCGAGTGTTGGAACCACCCACTTGGCCCCTGCCAGCAGAACACAGCACAGCACCGTGGCAATCGCCAGCAGGACCACGACGACGATACGATTCAACGTGTTCATGTTTTGTCCTCCTCTCCTTGGCGTGATTCAATCACGCGCCCATTATAGCACCGCGCCCGGCTTTGTACAAAGCGCGCCGCTGAAACTGCGACCAAGCCGGCCAGCCCCGCCAAACTGACGGCTGCGCCGACGCGCAGGCTCGGCGGGCGGAAGGTGAAGACGACCCGGTGACTCCCCGCGTCCACGGCGACTGCACGGAAGAGCAGGTCTGCCCGGTGGATCGCCGCCGGTTCGCTGTCCACCGTCGCCTCCCAGCCGGGGTACCAGGCGTCTGTCAGGACGAGGTAGCCCGGCGCGCCTGCCTCCACCGCGATCTCGACGCGCTCCGGCGTGTAGCGGGTCACTTGGACGGTTGAGGGCGACCGCGAGGGTGATAACCCCACCGAGGACTGCCCCAGCACGACCTGCGCCGTCGGGTCGAAGGATTCGTCGCTCGTCATCAGTGCCAGTGCTTCCTCGTCATCGGCGGCCACGACTGTCTCGTGGACGAGGAAGGCGCGTGGCTGCACGTCGAGGTTCTCATAGATTTTGACGTCGCCTGAGTGGGCCAGCCGGAAGCGCCCTCGATCGGATAGGATCAATGCCTGAAAGCTCTCGGTGCGTTCGTCGATCAGGCTCACCCCGCGCACGACCAGCTCTCCCTCCGGCAGCGTCGCCCGCACGGAAATCGTGACCGGGACAGCAGGCTTCTCCCATCGCAATCGCGTCACGCGGTCGTTCCCTGCGGCGGTATGCTCTCCGGCGTGTAGCTCGAAGGTGCGCGCGGTGCCGTCGCCAAAGTCGACCTCGACCACGCCGACGGGTGTGCCTGCGGGCACGCCCGTTAGCAGCGCCTCGCCGCTGCGCAGGGTGGAGACGATCCCCAGCGCGGTCGCCTCAAAGTTTGGCACGTGTGCCACTGTGGCCACTTCCCCATCCGAAAGCTGCGCCCCGAACTGCAGGTCGTAGAACACGCCATCCAGCCAGGCGTCGTGGAGCTTGTCGGTGATGACGTAGCGGACGTTGAACAAGTTCAACCAGCGGCCATCAGGGATGGTGCTCAGGTTCTCGCGCATCTTGCCGTCGATAGAGACCTCGTCCTCCGGCAGGAACAGCCGCTGGAGCGCGACGTAGCGCGCCAGCGGCAGCACGCCGCCATCGTAGCCATCGACGGCCGGGACGCCAAAGGCCAGCGGTAGGTTAGGGCTCAGCACCTCCTTGTTCTTGGTGGCGACCACGTAATCGTAAAGCGCGTCGTCGGAAAGCTGCGGCCCGTAGGCTGCCTCGATCTCGCCCAGGTCGCCGGGGTCAAAGGTGATGTCGGACATGCTGAGGAAGCGGTCCTCCACCCCAACCCCTCCCCTTGCCCCCGCCGGCGGGGGCAAGGGGAGGGGTTGGGGTGGGGATGAGGGGTCGGCAAGTAGGTGCGCGATGGCGGGGCGGAGGCCGGTGAACGCCTGGTAGGCGGTGGCGCGGGTGTGTGGCAGCGACGTGGATGCTGCAAAGAGTTCCACGATCAGAAGCGCCAACAGGCCCACCGTCGCCAGTCGCGGCACACGCGAGGCTGCCGCAAGCAATTCCAACGCCAGGATGATCCCCACTGCCCAGCCAACCACGGTTGGTAAGGCCGTCTGCCCCCCCTCGCCGATGCGCACGCCCACCACCGCCCATCCTGCCATCAAGATGAGCGCGAGCGCGAAAGCCACCAGGCCACGGCGCGGCCGTCTGCCGCGTTGGGGAAGGCGGCTGCGGCGGTTCCACAGCGCTTCGGTACCCAGGCCCGCCAGTGCGGCCATGCCCAGCGCGTAGAGCGCCAGCCAGCGGCCCGGCACGCGGAAGTGGGCAAAGCCGGGGACGAAGCGGGCGAGGAGCCAATACAGCGGGTTGTAGGCGCCCAGGGAGAGGAAGAGGCCAAGGGAGGTTAAGAGATAAATTGGTAGATTGGTAGTTGGCTGGCTAGTTGGTTGGCTGGCTAGTTGGTTGGTTGGTTGGCGGCGGGTTGTGGTGTAGAGTCCCATGGCGGCGAGGGCCAGGCCGGCGACGCCGACGTAGGCGACGTGTTCGATGTGCTCAGGCAGCACGGGGTCGGCGTAGCCGGGCAGCAGTGCCCGCGTCAGATAGTAAGGCGTGAGGGAGAAGGAGACGCGCTCCTTGAACGGCAGTCCCATCGCGCGCACCGACAGGCGTGTGAGCTCCCAGGTGGGGATCAACTGCACTGCCGCCAGCATTATGCCAAGTGCCGCCGCGGCAGCCAGACTAATCAACCTTGCGAAGGTTACATGCACTTCTTGCCACAAGGGCGCTTTCCAATGGGAAAGACTTTTCCGGTGTTGCAAGCTCTCGCGAATCTTCGCAAGGTTTGGCCTCAATCCATAGACCGCCAGCCCGACCAGCGAGATGAAGGCCGTCTGTGTGTGGCCGGCGAGGAGCACCAACGCGATAACCACAATCAGTCCAGCATAGGCAGCTATATGAACTCGCCGCTCGCTGATTCGCTGATTCGCTGATTCGAGACCGGAGACTTCGTCGTGAGCGCTCAGTCGAACGATTAGAGATTTGTCGTACAGCAGCAACATCAGCGGCAGCCAGGCCAGCCCTTGCAACTGATTGACGTGCTCCACCTGCGCGCCCAGGTATCCTCCCAGGGCGAAGGTCGCTCCAACTGCCCACGCCCCGATCCACCCCAGCCGTAGCGACGCGCGGGCCCAGAGGTACGCGCTGGACGCCGCCAGGCACAGGTGCAGCACGATGGTCAGGTGAACCGACTGGTGCGCTGGCAGCAGGAGCCACAGCGGCCAGTTGAGGGGGTAGAACACGCCTGCCTGGCTGTTGGCCAAAAACGGCGCACCCATGAAGAGATAGGGATTCCAGAGCGGCAGCCTTCCAGCCTGGATCGCCCGCGTCGCCTCGGCCCAGTAGGGGTAAAAGTATGTAAAGACATCGCCGCCGGCCAGCACGCGCCCCGCCAATGCGATCCGCCAGTAGAGGGCTATCGTCAGTACACAGAGCAAGGCGATGGCTAAAATGTCACGGAGGATGTTGGTTCGTTGGTCAGTTGGCTGGGTCATCGGTTTGACAAAGGTCGGATTCGGTAGACGGTAAACGAAGGCACGCCGTCGCGGCGGGTGGTGGTCAACACCGAATTCAGCTCGTAGCCCGCCTGGGCCAGCGCCCGCTCCACCCGGTCGGGCGATTCCCACGCCGGGAATGTGATGTAGCGCGGGTCGTCAGCGCCGAAAACCAGCACGTCCTGCGCCAGCCAGGCTGGCGTCGGCCAGTAGGCCAGGGAAATGGGGCCGCCGAACAAGTAGTAATCGTATTCCCAACCGAGCCAGTGCTGGTAGACTACCGTGCCCTCGGGCTGGCCGTTCAGGAACGCGGCGACTTGATCGATGCCGTCGTAAGCGCCGTGGTCGCCGCCGACGGGATAATGGCTGTGGATGGCGGCATTCCGGGCGGGGAAAGCGAGAAAAATAGCAAATAGCAAATGGCAAATAGCAAATGACGAGTGGCGAAGGAGCGAATGAGCGCATGGGCGAGTGGCACGGTAGACGAAACTCGATATCAGACTGGCAATGCGTCCCAGCAGGATTGCCAGGATGGGCACAAGGGGCAGCAGGTAGCGGTCCCAGATCGGGAAGGCCCACAGCCAGTGAAGAAAGGAGTAGGCGAGTAAAAAGGATACGAGTAGCAGGTCTATGAGAGCCTCACGGTTGCGGTGGCGGAAGGCTTGGCACACCAGCGCGGGCAGGCCGATCAGCAACGCGCCGTTGACGACGGGCGAGACGAACAGGTAGCGCGCCAGCTCGAGCCACCCGCGCAGCCGCGTTCCCACCTCCTGCGGCCAGATGAAGCGCAGCCCCCCGTAGCCGGTGACGCCCAGGCTCCAGAACCCCTCCGCGCCCTGGGCCACCCGCAACGTGTCCCAGACAAAGGTCATCCCGACAACCGCTGCGAGAGCAACGAGTAAACGAATCAGGTTCACGCTTAGTTTGCTGACTGGAGATTGGAGATTAGAGACTGAAAGTAGCACGGTTAATGGCAGCCACGCCAGCCCGGTCTGCTTCGTCGCGAACGAGAGTCCGGCTAACAGCCCGGCCCATCCCGGGCGGTTGCGCGCCGCGGCCACGCAGGCCCCCAGCCCCAGCGCCACCATCGGCGGGTCGGTGAAGGCCGTGGTGGAAAAGAGGATGGCAAAGGGCGAGAGCGCCACACTTGCAGCCGCCCCCATCGCCGCCCGCCGGTTACGGTAGAGGGTGTGTGCCAATGCGGCGGTCAGCGGGACGGTCAGCACACCTGATAGCAGCCCTGGCAGCCGCACGGCAAACTCGGATTTGCCCAAAAGCCCCTGCGTCCCCGCGATCAAGTAGGGCAGCAGCGGCGGCTTGTAAACCGGCACGTCCACCAGCCCGGGATCTTTGCCGAGGGCGATCAGAAGCCCCCAGTAGCCATAGAGCGCCTCGTCGGGGTGGAAGCGGTTGTCCAGCATCGGCGGCAGCCGCAGTGCCAGTGCCAGCAACGTGAGCGCCAGCAGCGCCCAATATACCCACCCTGGACGGTGGGCTTTCAAGGAGTGAAGCGACACTTGATCAACGTCCACAGCACGACAAAGCCATCACGCCAGTTGAGCTTCTTTCCTTCCGAAAACTCCCGCCCGGTGTAGGAGATAGGCACTTCGTAGATGCGGTAGCCGCGCTTGAGGATCTGTGCCGTGATCTCGGGATCAAAGCCCCAGCGCGGTGATTTGAGATCGGTCTTGTCCGCGACCTCGCGTGTAAAGACCTTGTAGCAGGTCTCCATGTCGCTGAGGATGGTGTTATACAGGATGTTGGTCACCAGGGTGACGAAGCGGTTGCCGACCATGTGCCAGAAGAACATCGCCTTGGTCGGCCCACCGCGGAAGCGCGAGCCGTAGACCACCTGGGAACGCCCCTCGACGATGGGCTGCAGGAGCGCGGGGTACTCGCGGGGATCGTACTCCAGATCGGCGTCTTGGATCAGCATCACGTCGCCGCCAGCGCGCCGAATCCCGGTGCGCACCGCCGCGCCCTTGCCCTGGTTGCGCTCGTGGAGTACGACGACCGTGTCTGCGTCGCCCTCCAGCGTGCGCAGATGCTCGCGCGTGCCGTCAGTCGAGCCGTCGTCCACGATCACGATCTCCCGCTCGAACTTGACGGTCGTATCGTCCTCTGGTCCAAAGCCCACCGGCACTGTCAGATTCACTGCCCGCACGCGCCGCACGATCTCGGCGATGGTGCCGATCTCGTTGTAGACCGGTATGATGACTGAGAGTTTCATCGTCGCTCCTGGTAATTGGTGTGCGCATTATCATCTCAATAATCCGGGGGGCGGGGGGTGTGAGGGCAGCTGCGCCGCCCTCACACCCCCCATCTTCTCCTACTTGTTGAGAAGATAGTGTGCGCATTATAGCCGAGGGCCGCAGGGGTGGCAAATTGGACAATGGCGTGAGTTGGGTTAAAATGTGAATCGATGAATGAACGGATGGGAGGTTTACAGTTTTGAAGAACGTCGCGATTATCATCCTGGCTGCTGGAGAGTCCAGCCGTTTTGGGCGGCCCAAGCAGTTGCTGGACTGGGGCGGCGTGCCGCTCTTGGCCCACGTCGCGGACGTGGCGCTGGGTGCGGGGCTGGGCCCGGTGATCGTCGTGCTGGGCTGCCGGGCGGAGGCTGCCCGCGCGACATTGGGTGCGCGGGCCGTGCAGGTGGCGATGAACTGGCGTTGGGAGGAGGGGTTGAGCACTTCGGTGCAGTTGGGGTTGACGGCGCTCTCACCCGAGACCGACGCTGCAATCTTGATGCAGTGCGACCAGCCTCTGTTGACGGTGGATTTGCTGCGGGCGATGGCGGCCCGCTTCGAGGAGAGCGGTGCGGCCATCGTCCATCCCGCGCACGCGGGCCGGCGTGGCACGCCGACGCTGTTCTCCCGCAGCCTGTTCCCCGAACTGGCTGCCGTCACCGGCGATGTGGGGGGGCGCATCGTCATCGCCCGCCATCCCGACGCTATCGCTATCGTCGAGGTCGCCGACCCGGACGTGTTGGCCGACATCGACACGCCCGCCGACTACGAGCGGCTGCGCTCTGCCGGTTCCCCATCCCTCACAGGGAGAGGGTTGGAGGCCGTGCGCCACCTCATCGTCGACATGGATGGTGTCCTGTGGCGTGGGGATGAGCCGATGCCCAATCTGCAGGCATTTTTCGACTTTTTGCGCCAACGTGATATTGGGTACGTCCTGGCCACCAACAACTCCAGCCGGACGCCGGAGCAGTACGTGGATAAGCTGGCTCGTTTCGGCGTAGCAGTAGATAGCGAGTCCATCCTGACCTCTTCCCAGGTCGCCGCCGCCTACCTGGCCGACCAGACCCCGCCGGGCACGCGCGTCTACGCCATCGGGCGGGAGGGGGTGCGTCGCGCGCTGGAGGAGCGGGGCTTTGTGCTGACGGGACAAGAGGCCGATTACGTCGTCGTCGGCTGGAACACGGAGCTGACTTGGGACGAACTGGCGACGGCGGCGCTCTTGATTCATAAAGGAGCCGGTTTCATCGGCACCAATCCCGACGTCAATTATCCCACCGAGCGGGGACCGGTGCCGGGCAACGGGGCGCAGTTGGCGGCGCTGGAGGTGACCACCGGCGTCTCGCCGGTCGTCACCGGCAAGCCGGAGCCACGAATGTACGAGGAGGCGATGCGGCGGATGGGCGCCACTTCCGAGACCACCGCCGTCGTCGGCGACCGGCTCGATACAGACTTGGCCGGCGGCGTGCGGTTGGGGCTGACCACCGTGCTCGTCCTATCGGGGATCGCCGCTGAATCCGACGTGGCCGCCTCGCCGGTCAAACCGGATTTGGTGTGCGCCGACATCGGCGAGCTGATGCGGGTTTGGGAGCGAGGTGTGCTTTAGCGGCGATATGCTGTATAGTTAGTCGGTGTGTCGCAAGTTTATCCAGCCTGGCTGAATCCAGCCAGGCTTTTTGGTGGATTTGCGGTGCAAGCCGCGCTATGCTAAAATCACTGTGGCAGTGCTCAGGAAGCGTCTCGAAAGGAGATGCAGATGGAGGATGAGCGCAGGCAGCAGCTCGTGACTGAGCTGGTGGAATTGCGGCACCAGCTCGAGGAGGCGCACGGCCAAATTGCCGAATTGGAGGCCTTAAGGGCCGAGCTTGAACAGGCATGGACGTTGCTTGAGGATTACGAAGCGCGTGTCCACCAGATGGACCGCTTGGCGGCTATTGGACAACTGACCGGTGGCATCGCTCACGACTTTGGCAATTTCCTGACGGCGAACATCTTTCACATGGAGTTGCTCCTGGACGATCCGCGCCTGCCGCCGGAGTTAGCTCCGACCGTCGAGACCATCCTGAGCGGGGCGCGGCGGACGGCGCAACTGGTGCGGCAGATCCTGGACTTTAGCCGCCGCACGACTTTGCGCACCCAGCCCGTCGATCTGGTGGCTTTCGTCGATGAGGTCACCACTATCCTGCGCCGCACGCTCCCAGAGAACATCCAACTCGTTGTTGACGTGTCACCCGATGAACACGTTGCGAGCATCGATCCGGCGCGCATCGAACAGGTGATGATGAATCTGGCGTTGAACGCGCGCGATGCTATGCCGGATGGCGGGGAACTGCGCATCAGCCTATCTAGAGTGGCGACACATCCCGGCGAGAGCCCATTGGTCTCGGATATTTCCTTGACCGTGCCGCCGATGGAGACGACGGGTGGATCGTGGGTGTGCTTGAGCATCTCAGACACAGGGACCGGTATGGCCGAGGATGTACGAGCCCGCATTTTTGAACCGTTCTTCACCACCAAAGGGGAGGAGGGGACGGGCTTGGGGCTGGCACAGGTGTATGGCATCGTCCGGCAGCACGATGGGCACATTGGGGTGGAGACGGAGGTCGGGCAAGGGACGACGTTCCAGGTGTACCTTCCGGCCTGTGACACGAAGGAGGAGAGTCTGCGCGGGGTGCCGGCTGCTCCCAGGGGGAGGGGAGAGACGATCCTGTTTGCGGAAGACGAAAAAAAGGTGCGGGAGGCCGGGCGGGCGATATTGGAGCTACTGAATTACCGGGTGCTGACAGCCAGGAATGGGCGGGAAGCGCTGGAAATGTACCAGGCAGCGTGTGCTGAGGGATCTACAGGGATCGATCTCGTGATCACAGACTTGGTGATGCCGGAAATGGGGGGCGAGATGTTGATCCAGGAGCTGAGGAAGCTGAATCCCCGTGTGAAAGTGTTGGTGATCACAGGTTATTCGTCGGCTGCGGGCATAGAGATGTCAGAAGAAATAAAACGCCTGGGCACGATCCAAAAGCCCTTCGAGGTGGATGCTCTGGCAGAGGCTATCCGCCGGGCGTTGGACGTGAGCTGACGATGACGACAATTACTATCTAG
>CAZWPV010000060.1:0-10008 GCA_964635485.1 uncultured Anaerolineales bacterium | reverse complement strand
AACCGCTCCCGGATGCGCTCCGGCGGCAGCACGGAATGGATGTCGAGCAACACGTGATCGTAGTCGTTCTCGACCATCTCGCGGTGGATGGCGCGGGCCACCACATCGCGCGGAGCCAGATCCTCCCACTCCGGCGCGTACTCCTTCATAAACGCGCGCCCGTCCGGCGTGCACAGCTTGCCCCCCTCGCCGCGCACCGCCTCGGTGATGAGGAAGCCCTCGCCGCCCGGCACGGCCAGCGCCGTGGGATGGAACTGCACGTACTCGGCGTTGATGACGTTCGCCCCGGCGCGGTAGGCCATCGCCAGCCCGTCGCCCCGCGACCCCATCGGGTTGGTCGTGTGGCGGTAGATGCGGCCCAGGCCGCCGGTGGCGAGGATCGTCACCCCGGCCAGGTAGCGGTGCACCGCGCGGTGGTACGGCTCGTAGACGTAAGCGCCGTGACAAGCGATAGGCTCGTAAACCGCCAGCGGATCGGTGGCGTGGTGCGGGAAGGTGATCAGGTCGACGGCGGTCGCCGAGGGCACGACGCGCACGTTGGGCCGCTCTCGCAACACGGCGACGAGCGCCTGGATGATCGCCTTGCCGGTGGCATCGCCCACGTGCAGGATGCGCGGTCGCGAATGCGCCGCCTCCATGCCATAGCACAATTGACCGTCGTCCTGGCGGTCAAAAGGGACCCCGGCCGTCTGCAACAACACCTGGTCGACGAGCCTCGGTCCCTCCTCGGCCAGAATGTGCACCGCCGAGGGCAAGCTGAGCCCGGCCCCTGCCTCCAGGACGTCCTCGACCAGCAGAGCGATGCTATCGTCCTCGCCCCGCGTGACGATGCCCCCCTGGGCATAGAAAGTGTTGCTCTCCTCCGCCTCTTTGGCGCGGGTGATGACGGTGATCTGCCGTTGTGTGTCCTGAGAGAGCCGCAGCGCAGCCGTCGCCCCCGCGATGCCGCAACCGATAACCAGTACATCCGTCTGCAAGGGCATCAGCTCGCCTCCAACATGCGCTCCAACGCCACGCGCGCGTCGCGAGCCACATCGTTCGGCACGGTTATGCGGTTGATGATCCTCCCCACGACCAACCCATCCAGCACACGAGCCAGCTTCTCCGGCGTGATCAGGTTCATGGTTCGGCAATAGCTTGGCTCAGGAGAGAGATGGTCGATGAACTGCTCCGGGTGCTCCTGCTTTAGCCGGTTCGCCAGATTGGCCTCGGTGCCGATGGCCCAGCGGGTGCCCGGCGGCGATTCTTCCACCCGCTTGACAATGTAAGCCGTCGAGCCCGCCTCGTCGGCCAGATCGACCACCGCCATCTCGCACTCCGGGTGGACGATGACGCGAATCTCGGGATCGCGCTCGCGCCAGGCGGTGACGTGCTCAGGCCGGAAGCGCTGGTGGACGTTGCAAAAGCCACGCCACAGAAAGACGCGCGCCCGCTTCAGCGCCTCGGCATTGTTCCCGCCGAGAGGCAGGCTTGGATCCCACAGCGCCATTTCTTCCAAAGGAATGCCCATCTTTTTGGCCGTGTTGCGGCCCAGGTGCTGATCGGGGAAGAAGAGCACGCGCGGCCGCCGTTCGAACGCCCACGCAAGCACGCTCGCCGCGTTGGAGGACGTGCAGACCGAGCCGCCGTGCTGGCCGCAAAACGCCTTCAGCGCCGCCAACGAGTTAACGTAGGTGATGGGCATCACCTCGCTCTCGACGCCCATCACCACACCCAGTTGCGCCCACGCCTCCTCCACGTCGGACAGGCTCGCCATCTCGGCCAGCGAGCATCCCGCCTCCAGATCGGGCAGCAACACGGCCTGCTCCGGCTGCGAGAGAATGTCCGCCGTCTCGGCCATAAAGTGCACACCGCAAAAGACGATGTGCTTGGCGTCCTGGCAACTGGCCGCGTCGCGGGCCAGCTTGAGCGAGTCGCCGCGAAAGTCGGCAAACTGGATCACGTCGTCCCGCTGGTAGTGATGGCCCAGGATGACGAGCGAGTCACCCAGTGTTTCTTTCGCCTCTCGGATACGGGTTTCGAGTCCGGTTGTATCGTTCACCTCAACCTCCCATAGGGCAGGTTGCCAACCCGCCGTTACAGACCTTGCACCAACATGCTCAGATCAAGCGCGGGCGCCGAATGGGTCAGCACGCCGATGGAAATATAGTCGATTCCTGTGGCAGCGACGGCAGCGACCTGCCTAAGCTCGACGTTGCCGGAGGCCTCCAAAGGCACTCGGCCGGCGGCAACTTCAACTGCCCCTTTCATCTCGTCAATGCTCATGTTATCCAGCATGATGCGATCGACGTCCAGCATCAATGCCTCTTCCAACTCCTGCAGATTCTTGACCTCGACCTCGATGGGCAGATCCGGGTATGCGGTGCGCGCCCGCGTGATGGCAGCGGTGATCGATCCGGCAGCCTCGATGTGGTTATCCTTGACCAGCAGCATATCGTAGAGGCTCATGCGATGGTTCTGCGCGCCGCCCATGCGCACGGCGTACTTTTCCAGCACGCGGTAGCCGGGATGGGTCTTGCGGGTATCGAGGATGGTCACCCCGGTGCCAGCGACGGCGTCCACAAAGACACGGGTGAAAGAAGCGATCCCCGAAAGACGCTGCAAAAAGTTCAACGCCGTCCGCTCGGCAGCCAACATCCCCCGGCCCGGCCCGATCACCTCGGCCACGATCTGCTGTCGCCTCACCCTATCTCCATCGTGGGCGTGGGAGATGAAGCGCAGCCCGGGTTCCACGCGGGTAAAGACTGCCTCGGCAACCGGCAGACCGGCGACGATGCCCGGGTTCTTGGCGATGATGCGCCCCTGCAGCCGCAGATCGACCGGCAGCACCGCCTTGGAGGTGGCATCCCCCGGCCCGATATCCTCCGCAATCGCCAGCTCGATCAGTGGCTCGGCTGCCTCAAGAACCTTGGCTATTTCCTCAGTACCCATTTGCCTCTCCAAAAAGCGTTCTAGACAGAATTTACAGGATTGACAGGATTTTGGGGTATCTTCTCAATAATCCGGGGGGCGGGGGGTGTGTGGGCGGGGGAGGCGCCCTCACACCCCCCATCTTCCCCTATTTATTGAGAAGATACATTTTGGGTTTGTATTGGCGGGATTTTCGCTTGACTTGGACGGATGGGCCAAAGTTGCTCAGCAAGCCGGTGCTGATTCCAGTGGCTGTCAGATAGTTGACCAACTGCACCTCATAAGCCTTATCCAGAGACCGGACAGCTTTAAGCTCCACGATGACGCAATCCTCAACCCACAAATCGGCGTAAAACTCACCTACCACTTGCTCATCGTAATAAACCATGATCGGTTCCTGCTGTTTCACTTTCAGACCACACTTGGCCAGCTCGATCCGCATCGCATTCTCATACACCTTTTCCAGGAAACCGTGGTCCAGGGCATTGTGCACTTTGAAGGCACATCCGATGATTGTCTCTGTCAATCGCGCATTCTCCATCTCTACCCTCCTAATAATCTTGTAAATCCTGTCTAAATATCGGCGGCATCGCGCGCTTGTGCGCCGAGCGGGCCACCATGCCCTGCACCTTTGCCAACGTCGAGGGATCGACCCCAGAAGTGTCCCCCACCTCGATGGCTGCCAGCGCGCGGTCCAGCTCTCGATACGTGATCCCCATCTCTCCCTCGTCCGTCTGGCCGGGCCACAGGCCGGCGGTGGGCGGGCGCTCGATCACCTCCTGTGGCACACCAAGCTCGCGCGCCAGCTCCCACACCTGCATCTTGTAGAGATCGCCCAGCGGCAGCAGATCGACCCCGCCGTCGCCCCACTTGGTGAAGTATCCCACGGTCAACTCGGTCTTGTTACCCGCCCCCAGCACCAGATAGTTGCGGGCGTTGGATAGATAATACCAGGCGATCATACGCAGGCGCGGTTTAATGTTTGCAGCGGCCAGGCGGCTGTCCAGAGGCGGCAATTCGGCCACCAGGGCACCGTAAGCCGCGCTCAAATCGACTCTGACAGTGGAAATGCCGAAAGCGCCCGCAACCAACTGCCCCAGGCGGGCATCCTCTGGCTGAGAGTGACAGGGAAGCAAAAGACCTAGCGTCCGCCCCGCGCCAACGGCACGCACGGCCAACGCTGCCACAGCCGCCGAGTCCACCCCCCCGCTGAGGCCAAAGACAAAGCCCTCAGCACCGGCAGCGTCAAGGTGTTCTCGAAGCCAGTTGGCGATCCGATCAGGCAAATTCATCGCGGTCTCCTTTGAGGCAAGTTACTTAGTGTAATTTACACACTAAGTATATTTGAAAAGGCAGCACTTGTCAAGCATCCGACATCAGAAACACAGGCGGCGTCTCACGATTCCTCCTGCATCAACTCCGCGATCTCGTGCCACGCGAGACCCTCCCACTCAAATCGCGGCAGGTCCACCCGGCCCCTCTCATCGAACGCGACCCCCTCCGCCTCCAGCAGTTCCCTTTGGAGATTGGCACCGTGCTCATCAGCAAGTGAGATGCAGCCCTTACCGTTCAAGACACGCCACCACGGTACATCAAAACTCTCCGATATGCCATGCATCGCCCAGCCGACAGTGCGCGCGGCGTGGGGATGCTCCAGCATACGGGCGATGGCCCCATAGGACGTCACCTTGCCATACGGCACCTGCCGCACCAGGCAATGGACCTTCTCAAAAAAGCTGGACATCACGGCATCACCAAGAACGCCACCACCTTGGCCATGATCGCGCCTACGTCCACGCCCGCCATGCTCATAGGCAAATGGTACGCCCGTTGGGCGCAGATGTCAAGCAAAACGACCAGTAGCAGGGCCAAGGGATGGCAAAAGCACAAAGCCCCGCTGGGGGGATAGCAGGGCTTTGATCAGGGAAAGGGCGGAGCTTTTAGCTCCAATACGGTTAAGACCGTAGCATAGAGCCTTGTGCCCGCCCACGAGGGGCTGCTCTACGCTTATCTGAGCGATATTGCTTTTAGCTCCAAGAGCCGAAAGCTATGCGGGCTCTGCAACGGCCTCAGGCTCAGGTTCAAGCTCCTCGGTTTCGGATGTTTCTACCTCCGACGAGGCGTCTTCGGAATCCTCATCCTCAGCATCGAGCAGCACAACGGCCTCCGGCTCCTCATCCACCTCGAGGTGCCCATCTTCCTCCAAGAGCGGCGGCGCCCCTTCCAGTTTCAGCTGCTCCCGGATGATGGCTTCAAGTTGATTGGCGACGGCGGGGTTATCGCGCAGGAACTGCTTGGCGTTCTCCCGCCCCTGCGCCAGGCTTTCATCCTCGTAGTAATAGTAAGAGCCGCGCTTGTCGACCACGCCCAGTTCGACCGCGATATCGAGCAAGTCGCCCACCTTGCTAATACCTTCGTCATACATGATGTCGAACTCAGCCACGCGGAACGGGGGCGCGACCTTGTTCTTTTTCACGCGCACCCGCGTCCGGTTCCCGATCACCTCGCCCTTCTCCTTGATGGCGCTGATCCGCCGGATGTCCAGCCGCACCGTCGCGTAGAACTTGAGCGCCCGTCCCCCGGACGTCGTCTCCGGGTTCCCGAACATCACGCCTATCTTTTCCCGCAACTGGTTGGTGAACACCAGCGCCGTATTCGACTGCTTCACCGCGCCGCTCAGCTTGCGCAGCGCCTGGCTCATCAGCCGCGCCTGCAATCCCGGGTGCGAGTCCCCCATCTCCCCCTCGATCTCCGCCCGGGGCACCAGCGCCGCCACCGAGTCGATGACGACGATGTCCACCGCCCCGGAGCGGATCAGCGCCTCTGCGATCTCCAGCGCCTGCTCGCCCGTATCCGGCTGGGAGATGAGCAGGTTCTCCACGTCCACGCCGCACAGAGCGGCGTAGGCAGGATCGAGAGCGTGCTCCATATCGATGAAGGCTGCGGTGCCGCCGCGCTTTTGCGCCTCGGCGACGATGTGCTGGCAGACGGTGGTTTTGCCCGCCCCCTCCGGCCCGTAGACCTCGGTTACGCGGCCGCGAGGGATGCCCCCCACACCCAGAGCGCGATCGAGGGCCAGAGAGCCTGTAGGGATAATCTCGACCTCCAAGTGAGTTGCCTCCCCTAGCCGCATGATCGCCCCCTCGCCAAAGCGCTTGGTCAAATTTGCCAGTGCCGTCTCCAGTGCCTTATCACGTCCGTTATCAGCCATCGCTCGTTCCTCCTGTGCTATTCTGTACGTGCTGTTCGCATCAGATGACACTAATTTAGCACAGATGTTCTATTTTGTCAAATGCAATCCCCACACTCCAGATGCCCTTCAGACGATACCCGCGGCAACGTACAGGAGTAAACAAAAACAACCGGGAAAGCCGCAGCCTTCCCGGTTATACACCCCAAACTCATCTGTACCCCCAAAGGGATTCGAACCCTTGTCGCGGGCTTGAAAGGCCCGTGTCCTAGACCAGACTAGACGATGGGGGCGTCTACACGCGCGGAGTATTCTAGCACAAACACTCCGTTTAGCAAGCCGATGCCCTCAGTAAGCGCGGGAGAGCAAGTGACGGTTGCCGATACGCACGGTTTGCACCCCTGCTGCGCGGGCAGCGGCCTCGGCTTCCTCGGCGTGGCGCACAGAGGTGCGCGGCAGATCGGGGAAGAGGAAATGGGGAGCAAAGCCAAGCAGCACGTAGGGGATCGCCGGATTGATGCCGGCGATGAAGCGCGCGATGCGCCCCACTTCATCGGCATCCACGTAGCCGGGCACCAGCAACGTACTGGCGACAACGAGCGGTGCAGAGGGGCGCTCCGCGCCTCTCTGCGCCGCTTTGGCGAAATTCTCCAGCGTGCGAGCGTTACTGGCTCCCGTGAGGGCGCGGTGCAGTGTGTCGTCGTACGTCTTGAGATCGAACTTGACGCAGCCGCCGGTAGCGAGGGAGAGATCGAGAGCGCGATTCATCAGGCGAGGATGCGCCGTGCCATTGGTCTCCCAGCAGACGACGACGCCCCGTTTGGCCAGTTGCTTGCTGGCAGCCAGGGCGTGCGGCATCTGGGCCGCCGGGTCGCCGCCAAAGTAACACACGCAGTAGGTGCGCTCGTTGGCAGCGTTCGCTAGCTCGGCGGCTGATAGCTTCTCGGAGCACACCGTGTCGGTTTCGCGAAAGTGCCAGTTCTGGCAAAAGAGGCAATCCACCGTGCAAGCGGCGTAAAAGACGGCCAGGTTGTGCTTGCCACGCTGTGCATGGCCGGAACAAAACGGATCGGCGACGCAGTTTGTGGGCAGTGGGTCGCGGTACCAATGGAGCAGCCCCCGGCTGGGGGTGCCCGCCAGGTGGCACAGCTTGCCCTCGCGCACCTCGCGCAAGCCACAGAAGCCGCGCTCCCCCTCGCCGATGACACAGTCCCGCGCGCACAGCCCACAGCGACGCCCATCCTCGGCACGCGGGGGACGCTCCGGTAAGCCAAAGAGGCGGCGTGAAGCAACGTGCGCTTCGTCGGCGACCGTCAGCGCCTCCTGAGGGTGAGCACGGATGCAGTTTACGCACACCCCAAGCTGCGCGGCGACGAGGCGCGAGTGCGCGCCGCACACCTTGCATACCTGGTCAGACGGAGGCTCGGTAGAGTTCCCCATCTTGCTCACAATCGAAATCATGGCACCAGCAGAAAGATAGTCAATCGAGCGCGCCTCAATCTGTCCACTCCTTCCGCTTTTGAATGCGCAGCGCCAAGAAGGTGAGCCACGGAGAGGGATTCTTCTTATCAGCGAACGACCAGCCCTTCCACGCACGGTACATCGAGGCGGCGGTGTAGCGCCCCTCCTCGTCCGCCTGCGTGGTAACCGCCGCCACCATCTCGCGAAAGCGCGCGTCTTGGCGCACAAATGGGAACCGGCTCAGCACGTCGGTCACGTGCAGGACGTCGTACCACACGAAGGGGTACTTGAGCCTGCGGAATTTGGTGCCGACGCCGAACAGGTATACCTTACGTTCACACTCGGGTCCCCAATGCCAGAGCAGCATATCGGCGCCAGCGTGGGCGGCAGGGCTATCGACCAGCTCCGGAATCTGCGAGAGCGCCTTGAGCGCGTAGACGTTGGCGATGGGACACGGGTCGTCTTTGCGGCCCGGCCCACGGAACTTGCCCAATTCCGGCGCAACCCTACAGCGCCAGCCGTTGCCGGCGATCAACTCCACGAGATGACCAACCGCCTTCCGCACGCGCTCGTCGTCCCCCAATCCAAAGACCAGCAGCGCGTAGACAAGCGATGGCGCGTCGCACGCCATCCACGACCACGTGTCTTCCCCTGTCCCGCCAAACGATGGCGCGACGTTCAAGACGCTCTGGAATGGCCCCTCCGGCGACTGGTGCGCCAGCACGGCCTCGGCGATGGGCGACATCCCGGGGTCGTCGGCGCGCAAACCGAAATCGGCCAGCGTGACAAGTTTGTAGATGGCGTGGCCCGCGTCGTTGTGCCGCTTGATCGGCCCACCGGGCCAGGCGGCGGCCTCGGTTATCATCGCCCTCACCTGTGGATGGGCCACCATCTCGGCGCGGGCGGCCTGCACCTCCACATCACCCTCGGGCCGGTCGAGCAGGTCAACCAGCGTGCGGTAGCGCGTCCAGGGTTCGTCGCTTTCGAGCAGCCACCGTGCCACGTCAGTCATCCGCTCCCCTCCAAGTTCACATTGCCAACGGCGTTCACCGGCCAGCGAGCCACGGACGATGATGACTATCACAAATCTACTATTGCGATGCCGAAAGGACCTACACTTACATCTATGCCGTTCTTTCTCGAATCGAACACCTGCGTGTGCTCTTCTTTGTCGCTGTTGTTTATAACGACCACCCTGTTGCTCTTGGGGTAATAGGCACACTCTGTGTAGATGCTGCTGCAAGTCCAATAGCCAAAATCGCTTTCGCGACCCGCGGCCCAATAGAGCGCTCTGTGCAACAGACGCGTGTTCTGCGAAGAGAATTTGTATCCCGAGAAATATATCGATCTTCCTCTCCCAAAACGACGCGCAGAAATCCTTGGAGATCCATCCTTTTCAGCCAGCACCTTTGTATCGCCATCCAGTACAAAGATGCTGTCGACGTCCTCCCCAAAGTCGATCTCCCCCTCAACATCCTCCAGGATAAAGTGCTGAACGTCTGCTTTCTGGTACCTGAACTTGTCTTTGGAGAGCGAGCGGCCAATCTCCCTATCGACGCCCAAGACGTGGGATAACTGGAAATACCGACCGTTACGTTCGCAGGCGGAAGGCTCTCCAACGCCGATGAAACCTCCTCCCTGAGCAAACCACTCTGTCATCAACTCGAGCACTTTTTCATTCTCCCAACGACGCCCGCCGCTCCACGAACTGTACGCCCTGCCGCTGTTGACGATCACCCCGACATCGTCGGGCACGCCCTCCTCCAGTACGTCGTCGAAACTGACGAACTCGACCTCGACAGGCAGCCCCGCGAGAGACTCGATCAGCTCGTTCAACGCGAGGCCGTGGATCATGTGGCCGTTGCAGATCCAGGAGCGCAGTTTGCCCCAGGCGGTAAGCACGGCGATCTTGAACGGGGCGGTATACGGCTCATCGTCCTTGCGGATTTCGCGCAGCGTCCTGAACTCTTTGCCCAGCTCCTCGACATAGTCGACGAAGTCGGGGAAATCCTGAACCAGGTGCAGATAGCCGCCCAGCCCGATTCTATCGACGGGTTCTCGAAGCAGTCCCCTGCGTACGTTGACCCAAAACCTCTTGCAGTCCAGGGCGGGGTTTCCGCCCTCCTTGAACGTGGGCTCGCCCTTCAATCCGGTGGGAAACAGGTAGGGATGCAGGCGCAGCTCCTTCATCTCGACCCCCTCCACACCCGCGCACAGCCGGGCCTCGAACCCATTGAAGACGCACTTGATGAGGCCGTCGAAGGCAAAATCCTTGAACCTTTCGCCATACGGCTCCGTGCCGACCCAGTGATCGTCGTAGAACATGTACGCTTCCTTGCCCGCCACGTGCACCAGGTCGATGCACTTCCTGCCGAAGGCGACCACGAACTCGTTCACAAAGTCCATCCAGTCCAGGTATCGCCTCGAAGGGACGTTGTGGCTGGAGC
>CAZWPV010000059.1:0-10044 GCA_964635485.1 uncultured Anaerolineales bacterium | reverse complement strand
GCCTTGCAGCACGTCGACCGACGTGGTCACTGGGCTTGGTGTGTGGTGGGTGCCGCCGGCTCCGTGGCCGCCTTGGTGGCGCACAATTTTGTAGTTCGAAACCCAACTGATGCTCGGCTGGTGGCGGCGGCAGCCCTTATTGGTTGGCTGTTCTTTGCTTGCCTGGCAATCATCCTGTCTGCTTGGTGGGCGCTGCGGGCCCCGTTGGCCTTCTACCGCAATCGAGGTATTTATCTGTTGATGTTGTTGGTGCCGCTGTTGGCTGGCCATGTTCTTGGATGGGTGCAATGGCGGTGGGTGGAAGTCAGCCTGGCATTGCATCTACTGGGGACGCTTGGCATCGTCCTTTCTGCTACGACGCATGATTTGCCCAGTGTGAAGAGGGTTCTGCGCCGTCTCATCGGCAACACTGTGGTTACCGTGATGACGACCCTGCTTCTGCTGGTTGGCCTGGCAAGTGGGCAGCTTGTTTCCTTGGCTTGGGGCGACTTGTCCATAGCGCTTGCCGTCAGCGTGGCTCTGGCCCTCATACTGGCGCTGGTGTATCAACCTTTTCACCGCTTCGTCACCTGGGTAGTGAACCGGTTTCTGTGGAGGGGCGGGTACGATCCGACCCAGGTTCTGCGTGAATACGGACGATCCATCAGCAATCTGCTCACCCTGGAGCAATTGGCGACTGTTGCTGCGGGAACTCTCAGTGACGTGTTGGGAGTGAAGCGAGGGGCCCTGGTTATGATCTCCAGAGGGGCGGATCGGGTTACACTGCGCGTGACGGAGGGTATGGGGCAGGTTGAGCAAAAGGAAATCATTTTAGCCCTCGACAGCCCTGTCCTGCTCCACTTGATGATGGCCGGTGAGCCTTTCTTTCAATATGACCTAGATCATCACCCTGGCTTGCAGACAGCGTCGGCGTATGAGAGGGAGGAACTACGGGCCTTGGGCATGGAAATCTACTTGCCGATTCTGGCGCGTGAGCGGGTGTTGGGGTTGTTAGTGCTAGGCCCTCAGGGGTCAGGAGAGCCTTATGGAGAGCGCGAGGTGACTTTCCTGAACACGTTGGCTCAACAGACCGGCGTCGCGTTGCAGAACGCGTATCTCTACAGCCGAATGAAGGGCCTTTACGACAAGATCTCCCGCCTGAACGAGGATCTGCGCTTGGCGTACACCAAGCTGATGAAGATGGATCAGGCCAAGACGGATTTCCTTTCCATCGCTTCGCACGAGCTACGAACGCCGCTCACGGTGATCCAGGGATATACGGATATCTTGGAGGAGTTAGCCGCCACCCAAGAGCTGCCTCCGGGGCAAGTATTGGAGATTGCGGGAAACCTTAAGGCACCCATAGAGCGATTGGCGACCATTGTCACGGCGATGCTCGATGCCTCGACGATTGAGGTACACGCCCTCGATCTTCAGTACACGTCTACGACGCTGCAGGCGGTGATCTCTATGGCCATCGGGTCGTGGCGCGATGCGCTGGAGGAGCGGGGTTTCGAAACGCTGATAGAGGGTATCGCTGACATTTCTCCCCTCGAGGCAGACCTGCAGCGGTTGAGCCAGGCGTTCAGCAATATCATCTCCAACGCACTCAAGTACACGCCTGATAAAGGGCGCATCTCTATCAGTGCCGCCATGATCGACAGCGAGCACTTTGAGGTCATCGTTGCCGACACCGGTGTGGGCATTGCTCGTGGGGATCAAGAGTTGATCTTTGAAAAGTTCTATCGCGTGGGTAGCCTCTTGCTTCACTCGACCGGGGATACAAAGTTTAAGGGAGCCGGGCCGGGCCTGGGGCTGCACATCGCCCGGGGCGTGATTGAGGCGCACGACGGGCAGATTTGGGTGGAGAGCGAAGGCTACGACGAGGAAAAGTGCCCAGGTAGCGCGTTTCACGTGATGCTGCCACTGAAATCATCCCCTTCGGAAGCCGAGTGAAAGAGTCTTTTTCGGGGACCATCAAGAGCCATCCCGATTGGGTCGGATGGCTTTTGTGGTTCTCAGGCGCTGTGTCGGGTAGCTAGTATGATAACAGAATGTAGGGAGAGAATGATCGATGCCGGGAACTGAACTGCCCCGCTGGTTGGAATGGGCGCGCGAGATACAGGCGTTGAGCCAAACGGGGCTTCATTACAGTGAGACCCAGTATCACGCGCAGCGTTACCGACGCCTGATGGAGATCGCTGCCGAGATCGTGGAGTGTCAAACGGACCTGTCCAGGCAGCCGGTGCTGGAGAACTTTGCGGTGCAGCCCGGCTACGCGACGCCCAAAGTCGATGTGCGTGCTGCGGTGGTGCGCGATCGAGAGATCCTGCTGGTTCAGGAGCGCGCCGATGGATGCTGGGCCATGCCGGGGGGCTGGGCCGATGTGGGAGAGATCCCTTCCAAGATGGTGGCGCGCGAGGTATGGGAGGAGAGCGGCTTTGAGGTCGAGGCGCGCAAGGTGATTGGCGTGTACGACGCCAACCGGGGCCACACGCCGCTTGAATTCTACCACGCCTACAAAATCGTCTTCCTGTGCGAGATCGTGGGCGGTGAGGCCCGCCCGAGCGATGAGACGCTGGCCGTGGGCTTTTTCCCGTTCGACGATCCGCCGCCGCTCTCGGCCGAGCGCACAAATGAGCGGCACCTGGCCGAGGTGCTGGCGCACCTGCAGGATGAGCGGCGGCCTGCGGCTTTTGACTGATGACCAGGGGCTATCCGCTGTCCAGTTTCTCTATCGCCTCCATCGCGGGTGGCCAGTCTCTGTGGTAGTGCAGTGCTGTGTCAAAGTCGCTCCGGGCTCCAGCGATGTCTCCCTGCGCCCAGCGGGCCATCCCGCGCCAGTAGTAGGATTCCTCCAGGTTGGCCGTCGTCGCCAGCGTGGCGTTTGCCAGCGCGACGACGTCGTCGTAGCGGCCGACGGCATAGTAGCTCTCATAAGGCCCGAACTGGTACCACAGCATGCGAAAGTGCAGCCCTAATCGCCGCGCCTCATCGTAAGCAGGGGCGGCCTCGGCGTGCCGTCCCAGCGAGGTCAGGCTGGTGCCCACGTTGAACCAGGAAAAGGTCGCCCAGTCGGCGCAATCAGCATAAGCCACACAGGATGAGGGTGGGTTCGCCGCCTCGAAGCGGGCCGTCTCCAGCGCGCGCTCGTACATTCCCTTGTCGTCTACGTCTGGCCCGAGCACCGCCGCCAGCGCCTCCCATCGGTCCGCCGGGTAGGCTACCAGGTACATGCGGTTAAAGACGCGCCACAGTTCGTCCATCTCCTTGTAGCCCACGGTCACGTCGGGGCCGTGGAGCGAGTCGTAGGTGAGGAATTCCTGGGCAACGTCGTCGTAGCCGACGACGAGCCGGTAGTGGCCCAACTGATCGCGGGCATCGCGCACGTACCACGTCTCGACCATGACGGGAAAGCCCGCGCGCACCAGTGCCTTGAGCCGTTCGAGGGTGCCGCCGGCCCGCACGATTGCGCCCAAACCCAGGTCGCGCGTGTACGCCTCCATCTCCGACAGGCTGACGTTCTTGTCCTCCGGGTCGGGCTTGAGGACCGGGGCGATATCATACTGTGTCTCGCTGCGATCCCAGTAGGAGAGGGCCATCGCCAGCGTGGTCGGCCCGCAGTTGTTCCACCCTTGGTGCTCGTGGCGCACGCCCGTCAGCGTGAAGCTGGGCGGGGGCGTGGGGGTCGGGGTGGGGGCGGATGTTGGCGTCGGCGTGTTGGGTGGTTGATCAGTTGGTTGGGGGGTGGGCGTGCCGGTCGGCTGGTCGGTTGGTTTGTCAGTTGGTTGGCTGGTTGGCATAGGTGTGTGGGGGCGGGGAGTAGGAAGCGTGTCGGGGTGGGGATTACGGCGCAGCGCTTGAAGCGGTTCCGGCAGGTAGTAAGCGTAGCGTCCTGGCAGCGCGCGGATGAGGAGGAGGCCTGCCAAGAGGCCCAGGCCCAGTAGGATCAAGGCCACGATCGAGAGTGTGACGTAGTGTTGTTTTGACATGCGCTCAGTATACCGGAAAGTCTAGACGGTCCTGCGATGCCTGCCCAGTCGCCTCTTGATCTCGACGGTGCGAAAGACGAGCCATCTGGTAACTGGGTTGTACTTGTGTTTGTAATTCTTGTCGTAGAATGTCTTCATCGTGTCGTAAAAGGCGTTGTAGGCCCTTTCCCGCGCCTCAGCATCCGCTGCCGATAGAGCCTGGCTGTGCTCTTTCAACCCGGTCGTCATGCCGTGGTAGTGCAGGGCTGACGCCTGGGGGTAGAACATGATCCTGTGCCCGAGCTTTTTGATCTGGTAGCACAGGTCGATGTCCTCGCCGAACATAAAATAATCTTCGTCCCATTCACCGGCCTGCTCGAAAACCTCCCGTCGCACGAAGAAAAAACCGCCTCGGATGACGTCTACCTCGTGCGCCTCCTGTAGATCGCGGTCGAGCAGGTGATACTGACCAAACGCCTTGGACAGTCGCTTGGACTTTTTAAAGACCTGCGAGAGCTTGGTGAAATACGTAAACGCCGCCCAGGGAGTGGGAAAGCCACGATGAGCGCCCCAGTCGATTTCGCCGGTAGCCACCAGCTTTAGGAAAGGGGTGCAGGCGCCCACTTGTGGGTTCTGGTCCATCAGTTCGATCAGGGTGGGCAGTGTGCTACCGTTCACCTCGACGTCGGGGTTCGAGAAGAGGATGTAACGCCCGTTGCTCGATGCGAACCCGACGTTGTTGCCTTTGGAAAAGCCACCGTTTTCCAGGAGCCGGACCAGATGCGCGTTCGGGAAGCGCGCCGCGACGGCATCGGCCACGCCGTCCTGCGAGGTGTTATCCACGACAATGATCTCGTAGCCGTGGCTCGGGTCGGCGGCGATGGCCGCTTCGTAAGAGCCAAGGGTCTTGAGGGTGATGTCGCGTCCGTTGTAGGTGACGATGATGATCGAGAGATCGACTTTCATACGGCTCACCATCCGGCGGCGTAAAAGGCCAGGTACTCGCCTAGGCTCGCCGCCCACAATCCGTCCGAGTGTCCGCCGGCGTGTACGACGAACTGATTGGAGATACCTTTCGCGTTCAGCGCCTCGTGTAGCGCCTGTGTGCCGTCCAACGCCCAATCGGCGTCCCCGGCGTCCAGGTAGATGCGCAGCTCTGCGACACGGGGCTGATCCAGCAGGCTGAACGGATCGTAGACGTCGGGCGCTTGATTGTACTTTAGCGCCGGGCTGTGCCCGCCGACAGCCGCGAACATGTCGGCGTGGCGGAACCCGATCTCCAGCGACCAGACGCCGCCCCGCGATATGCCCCCCACGGCTCGCCCTTCCCGCACGGTTTGGGTGCGGTAGGTTGCGTCTATGTGGGGGATCAGGTCGACGATCACCTGGGCCTCGAAGGAGTTCTCGCCGCCGGCGGTGTTGACGAAGATGCCGTCGGGGTCGGCGCCCGGCAGGACGATGACGAAGGGCGGCAGCGCCCCGGCTTGGATGGCGGCGTCGGCAGTCTCATCGACGCCCAGGTTGTCCCAGTGCGATTCGTCGTAGGGCCAGCCGTGGAATAGATAGAGCACGGGGTAATGCCGTCCACTTGTGTCATAGTCGGGCGGCAGGTAGATGCGGTAGGGCTCCTCCAGCCCCGTCACCTGGCTGAAGTAGGTGCGCTGCTCGACCCGGCCTGCCAGTTCCACGCCGGGGTGTATAACGGGCGCTTCTACGATCTCGGTGGTGGGAATCGGGGTCGGGCCTTCGGGCGTGGCGGTTGGCATGAACGTAGGCGTAGGCGTGCGAGTGGGTGGGGAGGTAGGGATGGGCGTGAGGGTCATTGTGGGGGTGGGTGTGTGGGTTGACGTAGGTGTGGGGGTGGGAGTGCGTGTGCGCGTCGGTGTAGGGGCAGGGGCTTCGGGAAGCGGCTTGGCCAGCATCCATAATATGACTATGGCTGCCAGGGCAGCCACTGCCAGCCCGCGCAACAGCCACGGTTTCAGGCTTTGTCGCATGGATCCCCCCTCTGTGTCCCACTGGTTGCAACTGTAGATGTGTGGCGCATCGTGGAGCGTATTTTACCGCATCGGGTACCGGCTGGCAAGCGGGACGTGAACCCCGCGTCATGCTGCAGGGCTTTTCCCTGTGAGCGGGTCTTTGGTACGGATGGCATCGTCCCAAAGTCCTCCTCGCATTTGGTCAAAAAAGGCTATTGAAAAAGTGCGCCGCCTGATGTATCCTATAGGTGGCTCGATTAACTCTGCATGGTTGAGGAGGCGTGTTGAAGACGGTTGGACGATTGTCGCTGGGGCTGATATCGGTGTTGGTCCCTTTCGTGCTTTTGGCTCTTTCTTCGACCGGGGTGGAAAGCGCCCCGGGTGTGCCGCTCGATTTAACGCCGACGGTCTACGTCTATTTGCCCCTTTTGCTCAAGGAACAGTACACCTGTCCGGCGACTTCTGGCAATCACTACGATTATGGGATTGCTTTTCAGTACGATGAAGACGACCCCGTCCGCCCGGCTCACCTGCACGCCGACAAGAACCTGGCCCTGCGTAGTTACACGCCCACAGACCCTCCTCTGCGGGAGCTGGTGGACTATGGCACGGAGTATCCACAGCCGCCGCAGTTTGCGACGATGTTCGAGCCGTGGCGCGTGCCGCCATTGGTCGGTTTTTACCAGGTTTATCATTGGGATTGGCTCACAAACTCCCGTGGCGATCCGATTACCGACTATCCGGCCACTGCCCTGGGTTTGCGCACGACGCCGGGCGAGGTTTTGTCTGTGCCCGAATCGGGTTATAATATAGGTGTCGACCCGGATATGGAAGTCCTGGTGCTCTTTGCCGACGAGGATTCCATTACACTCCGGTACACGCGGGACGATAGCTCCGCTCCGCAGGGCTACACCTTGCACATAGACAACATCTGTACAGATCCCAATCTGCTGGCGCTGTACAATTCGCTCGACGACCCCGACGGGCCGCGCTACGTGTTCGTGCCGCCGGCAAGCCGTCCCTATGGGTACGATCTGCCCAACCTACCCGCCGGGAAGCCGTTTGGCACGGCGCGAGGCGACGAGGTCATCGTGGCGATTGCAGACACCGGTACGTTTCAGGACCCGCGTTCGTGCGAGGCGTGGTGGCAGGAGCGACCCGGATATTCGGGTACCTGCCCTCCCCACGAGTGAGATGAGGACGGATAGGAGGAGTGTATGGTTCATGCGTTGATTGGAGAATACACCCTGGAGAGTAGTTAGTGCTGACAAAGATAGGCTTTGACAACGAGAGATATTTGGAGGAACAGGCATCTGCGATTCTCGCAAAAGTGGAGCGTTTTAGCAAGTTGTATCTCGAGTTTGGCGGAAAACTGCTGTACGATTATCACGCTGCCCGGGTCTTGCCGGGCTTTGACCCGAACGTGAAGATGGAGCTTTTGCGGCAGCTTCGGGGCAAGACGGACGTGATTTTGTGCATCTATGCGGGTGACATCGAGCGGAAGAAGGTGCGGGCCGATTTTGGCATCACCTACGACTCTGACGCGCTAAAGACGATCGACGATCTGGCCGAGTGCGACGTCGATGTGACGGCGGTGGTGATCACCCGCTACGAAGGCCAACCGGCGGCAACGGCGTTCAAGAATCAACTGGAGCGGCGGGGGGTCAGGGTTTATACGCACAGGTTCACCAAGGGATATCCCACGGACATCGACATGGTCGTGAGCGACGAGGGGTACGGGGCAAATGCCTACATCGAGACGGAGCATCCCATCGTCGTCGTGACCGGTCCAGGCCCTGGCAGCGGAAAGTTGGCGACGTGTCTCTCCCAGCTCTATCACGAGCACAAACGCGGGGTGAACGCCGGCTATGCCAAGTTCGAGACCTTTCCCATTTGGAACTTGCCGCTCAATCATCCCGTCAACGTGGCTTACGAGGCCGCGACGGCTGATCTCAAAGACGTGAACATGATCGACCATTTCCATCTGGAGGCGTACAACGAGAGGACGGTCAACTACAATCGGGACATCGAGGCATTTCCCCTGCTCAAGAGAATCATCGAGCGGATTACGGGAGCGCCTTCGTTTTACAGGTCGCCGACCGATATGGGGGTCAATCGGGCCGGCTTTGGCATCGTCGACGATGACGTCGTGCGAGAGGCCGCCGTTCAGGAGGTCATACGCCGATGTTTTCGCTATGCGTGTGAGTACGCCATGGGGCTGACCGACAGGGAGACAGTGCAGCGGTTGGAGCTCCTGATGGAGGATTTGGGCGTCAAGGCTGAGGATAGGCGGGTGGTCGCACCTGCCAGGCAGGCGGCTCTGGAGGCCCAGAGGCAGGGTAAGGAATGCGATGGTGTTTCGTGTGGTGCAGCTATCGAGCTGGAGGACGGTACGATTATCACGGGCAAAAGCTCGCCCTTGATGCGCGCAGCATCGAGTCTCATTCTCAACGCCACCAAGCACCTGGCAGGGATTCCAGATAATATCCACCTGCTGCCCCCTAATATCATCGAGTCCTTGAGCCATCTGAACAAAGATGTCCTGAACGCCAAGGTGGTGAGCCTCGACTTGGGAGAAACTCTGATAGCGTTAAGCATCAGTGCGGCGGTGAATCCTGCTGCCCAAGCAGCCATCGAGAAGCTAAAGGACTTGAACGGTTGCGAAGTCCACGTGACCCACATTCCCACGCCCGGCGATGCTGCGGGTTTGAGAAAGCTGGGGGTGAACCTCACCAGCGATCCTGACTTTGCGACCAAGTTTCTTTTCGTGAGATAAGGTTGTTTTGACTTTTCTATAGCCTGGGTATACAATGGTGACTGGCAAACTGGACGGGGTAATTTCTAGGGTCACGAGACCTAGAAACTCTATAAATTGAGCTTAAGGGGGCATCAAATGAAGAGACGAGGGTTAGTTGTATTGCTGGTGTTGGGTCTGATGGTCAACGTCTTGGCCTGTAGCAGTATAGTCGGGGGCCCAACCAAGGGATCAGGGACGATCATCAAGGCGGAGAAGGAGGTTAGTGGCTTTTCCGGCGTCACCCTGGCAGCGGCGGGTAACCTGCTCATCGAGGTGGGCAGCACAGAAGAGCTACGTATCGAGGTCGACGACAACCTGGTTCCGCAATATGAGGTTGATGTGGACAGCAAGATGCTGACCATCAAGCTCAAGGACGGCGCGCAGGTGGAGCCTACCCAAGAGGTCAACTTTTACCTGACGGTGAAGGAGCTGGACACGATCGTGGTGACTGGGGCCGGAAGCGTCGAAGTTGAATCCGCTGGGTTGCGGGCGGGACAGTTCTCTGTGGATTTGAGCGGCGCTGGCGATATAACGATGGCAGGTCTGAACGCTGATTCCCTCGATGTGGAAATCAGCGGCGCGGGCTCGCTCGAGATCGAGTCGGGGTGGGTTGACGAGCAGACGATCGTTCTCAGCGGAGCAGGCGATTACAAGGCCGAGGGAATGCAGTGTGGGACGGCCAGTATCGAGATCACGGGTGCTGGATCGGCTACCGTTTGGGTGGCGACGGAGCTCGAGGTTAAGGGCACCGGCGCCGGGACGGTAGAGTACGTCGGGAAACCCGAAGTGAGCACCGAGGGATCAATCTCCGTCAAGCCGCTCTCTGACTCTGAATAGATCGATCGAGTGCGTGGCGACAAGCTGACCGGCCTGTAGCGATGAGGCCTGCGGGTAGAGGCACGTCTGTCTTTGGCCTGCGATCTTGGTACCATCACCCTCTCCAGTACAAGTGCTGGAGAGGGTGATGACTTAGGGGGCTGGCGTGGCGGATCTGAGAATTGATGCATGCAGTTGGAAATTCTCGTCGAACGAGTAGGCGGCGCTGTGCCGGTTGCTTTTGTGGTGTTCCGAAGTATGCTATAATCTGTGGCTGAGATGTGCTGGCGGGCGTCCAACTTCGCAAGCTTTAGCGCAATAAAATCCTGAGGAGACTGTGGGACAAATGTCAAAGAAAGTCAGTGTCTTGAGTTGTTGCTCTGGGTTGATTCTACTTGTAGGTTCACTTGCTGTTGTGTTCTGTTTGTTTCTCCCAGTGAGTGTCGGTGCTGTTCTTGCACAATCGGGCGAGCTAGATGACTCGGAGGCTCAAAGACATCTT
>CAZWPV010000058.1:0-10102 GCA_964635485.1 uncultured Anaerolineales bacterium | reverse complement strand
GACGTGACCGACACACCCTGGACGCCCGACAGGGCCGATTTCCTCGATTTGAAGCTGGCACACCGCACCGGGGACGGGCAATGGGTCATCGAGACGATACCCCGATCTTTGAGGTAAGTATCCAATTTCGGAGCGACCTGATATGTTTGCTCTCCCCCTACTGCAGTGATATACTCACAGATAGTAATGAGCAAGAAGCAGAAGAAACAATACTACGTCGTCGTCAGAGGATACGAGCCCGGCCTCTACACTGCCTGGTTTGGCGCGGGTGGCGCAGCCGAGCAAGTCGAGGGGTTCCCCCAGGCCGTCTACCGGGGGTTCTATTCCCTGGAGGAGGCCGCCGCCTGGCTTGCAGGCCAGGAAGAGGAGTTTCTCTCACGGCTCCCGCCCGATCTCCAGGAGCTGCTGGAGCAGGATCACGCCACAGGTCAGGAGGAGAGTGCCGAGGCCCTGCTGGAGGCGGGGAAGGTCGTGATCTACACCGACGGCGGGGCCATCGATAACCCCGGCCCAGGCGGGTACGGCGTCGTGCTGCGCTACAGGGGACACAGAAAGGAACTGTCCGGCGGCTTTCGCTCGACCACGAACAACCGCATGGAGCTATGGGCCTGCATCGAAGGGCTAAAGACCCTGAAACAGCCCTGTGACGTCGTGCTCTACAGCGATTCCAAGTACGTGGTGAACGGCATCACCAAGGGCTGGGCCAGAAAGTGGCAGGCCAACGGCTGGAAACTGAGCAAGAAACGCAAAGCGGAAAACGTCGATCTTTGGGAACAACTGCTGGCGCTGTGCGAGCAGCACGACGTCAAGTTCAGGTGGGTTCGGGGGCACGCCGGAAATCCGGACAACGAGCGCTGCGATCAGTTGGCCATGCAGGCAGCCTCGAGAGTAAACCTGCCGCCCGACGCCGCCTTCGAGACCGGCGCGACGCAGGAGGCCTCTGTGTCACTGTTCTCGACGTAGAGATTCTACTTTTGAACTCCCTCAGCCACAATGGGGCAGCTTTTGTCTTTGACTTTTGTACGAGATAGGCTATACTACCGGCACGTTAAGGTCGCAAGAACGTCTTGGCGGTAGCCACCGAACAACCGCGTGACACGATCATAGCAATCACTACACAAAGCCCGCCCACCGTCAAGGTGCGGCGGGTGCTTTTATTCGTTATGTGGAGCGATACATGTTGACGTCCAAGAGAGCGCTCAGTTTGGCTATGACGGCATCCCTCGTTGTCGTGTTGGTGCCTGTTGCATTGACTACGGCTGCACAGCCACCTGGCGAGATCGCCTCGGCGCTGACCTCCGCAACCAGCAGCAACGCGGGTTGGAGGGAAGTGGGAGCCGGATCGGCCAGCGGCGGAGGCATCAGCGATGACGACGATGACTCCTGCGGGCCTTCGATAGCGGTCACGCCGGATGGCACCCCCTACGTCGCCTGGACGGATCGTAACCACCTTGACAAGCACGATCGGGATATATACGTCCGGCGCTGGAGCGGAAGCGACTGGGAAGAAGTAGGGGCCGGCTCGGCCAGCGGCGGGGGCATCAGTGGCGACAACGGCTATGCGTCCGGGCCTTCGATAGCGATTGCATCAGACGGCATCCCCTACATCGCCTGGGATAATGACACAGAGATCTACATCCGGTATTGGGACGGAAGCGGTTGGCAGGAGGTGGGAGCAGGCTCGGCCAGCGGTGGGGGCATCAGCAACACGAGCAGTTGGTCGGCGGAGGCTTCGCTGGCGACTGCGCCGGATGGCACCCCCTACGTCGCCTGGGCAGATGAGGGCAGCGGCCACTTTGAGATCTACGTCCGGCGCTGGAGCGGAAGCGACTGGGAAGAAGTAGGGGCCGGCTCGGCCAGCGGCGGGGGCATCAGTGGCGACAACGGCTATGCGTCCGGGCCTTCGATAGCGATTGCATCAGACGGCATCCCCTACATCGCCTGGGATAATGACACAGAGATCTACATCCGGTATTGGGACGGAAGCGGTTGGCAGGAGGTGGGAGCAGGCTCGGCCAGCGGTGGGGGCATCAGCAACACGAGCAGTTGGTCGGCGGAGGCTTCGCTGGCGACTGCGCCGGATGGCACCCCCTACGTCGCCTGGGCAGATGAGGGCAGCGGCCACTTTGAGATCTACGTTCGGCGCTGGAGCGAAAGCGACTGGGGAGAAGTAGGGGCCGGCTCGGCCAGCGGCGGGGGCATCAGCGGCGATAGCAGCTTTTCGTACGCGCCTTCGATAGCGATTGCGCCGGACGGCACCCCCTACGTCGCCTGGACGGATTATGCCCCCGAAAGTGGTGAGTACCAGATCTACATCCGACGCTGGAATGGCAGCAGTTGGGAGGAAGTGGGGGCGGGTTCAGCCAGCCGTGGGGCGCTCCGGGTAGAGATGGGAGATCTGGACGACGAGGATATAACCGGGATGTCGGGTGGCTGGGGACGCAGCTTCAGCTTGACTGTGCCCAGCGAGATAGTGATGTCGCTGCGGTACAAGCTGACGCAGACGGCGAGCTACGAGGAGGAAGAGTTGAGCCAGGCGTTGGTGAGTGTGGACGGGACGCTGTATGGGTCTGGTGGAAACGACTACATAGCGCAGATCGTGGGCGATGGAGACGGCGGGAGCGACCGGACAACCGGATGGCAGCTATTCGAGGTAAACTTGGGAGCCCTGTCGGCGGGAAGCCACACACTGGTGATCGGCGGATACAACAGCAAGAAGACGTACAGCGACGAGTTGACGGAGGTGCTGATAGACGATGTGCTGGTGCAGGCTGGCACGCCTTTACCCGACATGTTTGGGCCGCCGGCGGCGACGCCTGGGATGGATACGCTTTACCGAGGAACGTCGGTTGAGGCAGTGCTCATCGATGCCCATTTCGATGCCGGTACAGACGGGTTCAGCTACGTGGACGACGCGTTTCGAGCGACGAGCCAGCCTGCGTACGCCAGCGGCGAGCGCATCTCCTCCGGCGGATATGGTGGAGGGGGTATCAGCAACACCGGTGGCCTGTCCGGCTCGCCTTCGCTGGCAATTGCGCCGGACGGCACACCCTACGTCGCCTGGCAAGACGGACCCGGCGGAGAATCCGAGATCTACATCCGGCGCTGGAACGGCAGCAACTGGGAGGAGGTAGGAGCAGGCTCGGCCAGCGGCGGGGGGATCAGCGATAGCCCGGAGAAGGCAACGAGCCCTTCGCTGGCGATCGCGCCGGATGGCACGCCCTACGTCGCCTGGGAGGACGAGGCCATCGGGGATGCAGAGATCTACATCCGGCGTTGGAACGGGAACAACTGGGAAGAGGTCATGGCCGGGTCGGCCAACGGCGGGGGTATCAGCGATACCGCCGGCTGGTCGGCCGTGCCCTCACTGGCAGTCGCCGAGAACGGCACGCCTTACGTCGCCTGGAGCGAGTTGGGCTTGCCCAACCAAATCTTTGCGCGACAGGGGCCGCCTACGCTTGCGGTCACTCCAACCGCGCTGCTGCTTCTTGCCGAGGTGGACGCAGCCGATCCAACGCCGCAGCACATCGCAGTTGGCAGTACGGACAGCGTGATCACTTGGACGGCCACGGTGAGTCCCACCGTCGGCTGGCTCGACGTCACCCCAATGGCCAGCACGACACCGGCGACGATCACGGCCACGGTCACCATCTCCGGCTTGGCGGTCGATCACTACACAGCGCAGATCGTCGTCGATGGCGGAGAGGAGGTGCTCGATAGCCCTCAGACTACTGACGTGAGGCTGATCGTCGCAGAGGAGATATACAGAGCTTATCTCCCGATCGTCCTCAGAGGTCACTGACAATCAGCTTGTAGTCTCCAAGACTCCACGGACTGAGACCTCGTGGGCATACTCGCGAAAGCACTTCTAGGATACCACCTTTTGGCAAATTCATCTGAGTATAGCTCACAATTGCGGGGAAGGTTTGAATTCGGTTTGTATGAGATGCGGTCATACCCCACTTGGTACTGCCCTACTATTGACTGCCCACTTAAAGTGGTGTAAAATAAAACTGAGTTGGTCGAGGCCGGAAGGTAGGTGTCAACACCGGCAAGGGAAAGGAAATGGGATGGAGAACAGGGAGACGAGAATCACACGGTCTCTCCCACTAGTAGCTATAGCAATTATTCTCCTTGCAGGAAGCATAGCTGCCACCCATCCACAAGAAACTCCGAGCGGAAACTGCGAATACTTCACAGAGACCAGGCACTATGTGTGCGACGAGTTCCTCGATTTCTTCATGACACGAGGCGGACTCGGAATCTTTGGTTATCCTCTCACAGAAGCATTCGACGACCCCGCACGCGGGTTACGGGTGCAGTACTTCCAGCGTTGTCGCATGGAGTGGCATCCCTATAACCCAGACCCTTATAAGGTCCAACTTGGACTGCTCATCGACGAATTAGGCCACATCGACCCACCGGTCAGCGAAGCAGAGCGCCCCCCCTTCAACAGTTCTATCCACCACTATTTCCCCGAAACTGGCCATGTCGTCTCCTACGCCTTCCTCAAGCATTTCCGCGAGAAAGGCGGGCTGGATATCTTTGGTTACCCCCGCTCCGAGTTTATGTACGAGGACGGTTACATCGTTCAGTACTTCCAAAGGGCACGGATGGAGTGGCATCCTGAGGCAGCGTCTGGCTCGCAGATGCGCCTGACCGATATGGGCGAGGTCTACCTGGGTCAATTCGACCTGCCGGGTGATTATGACGAGCCTCAGCCACCTCCTGCCACGTCGGAGGATGGCATCGGCACACCGTCAGAGCCGCCGCCCACCAAGCTGGACGTGAGTGCCTCGGTGCGTTACGTCACTATGGGGCGGCAAGGCACCCAGACCGTCTTTGTCTATGTGAACGATCAGCAACACGAGCCGGTACAAGGCGCCAGCGCCAAAGTCACCGTCAACTACCAATCAGAAACCCAAACCTACACCTGCGAGCCCACCAACACTAGCGGCTTTACCAAGTGCAGCTTTGACATCCTACTGTCACCGCCGGGAGAAAAAGTGGTGATTGATGTGATGACCGAGTACGGCGGTATCAAAGCCACGACACAGACGTTCTTCTTGCCATGGTGGTAGCTTCGCTATACGCAACACAAAAGGCCCGCTGTGGCGGGCCTTTTGTGTCCGAAAGCATGGCGCTATTGGGAAACCACATTAACCGCGACTAGGGAGATATAGTCCCCCCCTTTATCGGTCACCACGCGCTCGTGCGTCGCCTCCGGATTATACAGGCCAACAACGATGGTCGCTGGCCCCGTGTAGTCGCGATATCCTTCGATAAACACCATTTGATGCACATCCACAAAAGTCTCACCAGGAGACCACTCCATCATCGGGCGAGCACCACCCGCCGGGGGGCCATCGTGCTGGGCGATGATACTACCATCATTCGACCGAAGATGGGTAAACACGACATAGTTCATTGGGCTGCGTGCTTCCAGAGCCTGCCAGGTAAGGGTAAGCTGTAGAGGCTGCGCGGTTGTCACCTCAACTGCCGACAGGCTGTAGCTGGTCAACTCCACAAAGGTAGGGTTGCCAAAGCGAACACGCACGTCACCCGAAGCAGCCCCTACCGGTACCGAGGTCGCAGGCGCAGAGGTCGGCGGAGGTGGCGGCGTAGGCACTGACGCCCCCGAGGTAGATACAGCAGTCAGCACCGCAAAAGTCGGTGTGAGACTGGGCGTGAGGTCGACCGTGGGGGTAAGTGATACCAAGGGAGCTTCTGGGGTGAAGGCATCCAGGAGCATATCATCGTACAAGTCCGGCAAAACGAAATTCGCGCTGACGAAAATGACCGCCCCGATAAAGACGAGAATCAGAACCATCGACCAAGCCCGCACGACTCGCGAAGTTGCCGTCTCTCGCTCAAGCGTGAACAAGGCCAAGCTTCGGTCCCGATGCGCAATCAGCGCACGGACTGTGTAAATAACTGCTCCAATAGTGCACCCGATGTAGAAAATCCAGGCATAATCTACCAACCAACGCAAAAGAATCGTCATAGTGCCCTCAATACCCCACGAATGACCGCTTCCAGCCGAGGCACTAACATCCGGCCAGCCTCCAATACCTCCTCGTGGGTCGTCTCCGTCACTGCTGCGCCCTCGACCGGCGCGACGTTGCTGATACCAGAAAGCCCCAACACCCGCGTGCCGCCGTGCCGGGCAACTGTGACCTCAGGCACAGTCGACATGCCGACAGCATCCGCGCCAATCAAGCGCAGGAACCGCAGGTCAGACCGGGTCTCGAAACTGGGGCCTGCCAGACAGACATACACTCCCTCGCGCAGGGGCACGTCCGCCTCGGCGGCGGCCCGCCTGGAAAACGCCTGCAAACGAGAGTCATACGCCTCCGACATATCCGGGAAGCGCGGCCCGAATGCATCCAGGTTGGGGCCGCGCAGCGGGTTCAGCCCGCCCATCCCAATCAAGTTGATGTGATCGGTAATAAGCATCACGTCTCCAGCCCTGAACTCTGGATTGAGACCACCTGCCGCGTTGGTGACGATCAGTGCTTCGATTCCCAAGAGCTGCATCACACGAATGGGAAACGTGACCTCAGCCATCGAATAGCCCTCGTAGTAGTGAGCGCGTCCCTGCATCACGACTACGGCCTGCTCCTCAAGCCGCCCGATGACAAGGCGGCCCGAGTGCCCCTCCACAGTCGTGATAGGAAAGTGGGGAATATCGCCATACGGGATGGTCACGCCGTCCGCGACAGCCTCCGCCAACGGATTGAGACCGGAGCCAAGAACGAGGCCAACCCTTGGCCGGAGAGCAGCCCGCCCGCGCACCACCGAGGCAGCAGCTTCGAAGTGTGACATCAGGAAGAACTCGGACATCAGAGATCCCTAACCCTAGATCTTGTCCAGCAGCTTGCGCTTCTTCTCCTGAAACTCCACGTCGGTGAGCAGGCCTCTCTTGCGCAGATCGTCCAGATCGGCGATTAACTCGGGGACATCGGCCGCATCCGCGGCCTCGCCCCCTTCCTGCCGCTTGGGCTCCGCGGGCGCTCCTGGCCGGCCAGGCACAGCCTTTTGATCAAGCAGGTCCTTCTTGAATCCGATAGGATCTGCTAGGCGATAAAAGGCATCGATACCGCTATCCGAGCCAGCGATGATCTCGATGTCGCCATATTTGAGCAGGCGTCCCATCGCCGTCTGCTCCGTCACAATATCGTTGATCTTTTCCAGCAAGGTGTCAGAGACCCGCTTTCGAACCATGCCGCTGATCTGGATAATGCGGAGGTTGGTAATGACGTGCTGCTTGTTCCACCAGACCCAGACGCGGAACAAAAAATGGCCGATAGGTACGACCAGCATCAGAATGCCCAACAACGGCACCAGCCAGCCGGAGAATATAGCCCCCACTATCGAAAGGCCGACAATGATGAGGCTGGCCAAACCGTCGATCAGAACCGTCGTCAGCAGTACAATCCAGTGATCACGAGAAATCCTTACAACACGCTCATTCTTTGCCAGCAGATTCCCCACGTAACTCATTGTGCCCCCTTTCCAGCCCACCCCGGACTATGCACGTGGATGAGCCTTGTCGTAGGATTCCCGCTTGCGGCGGGTAGAGACCTTGGTGTAGATTTGCGTGCTGGAGATATTGGTGTGGCCCAACAGTTGCTGAAGTTCGCGCAGCCCCGCACCCCCATCAAGCATGTGAGTGGCAAAAGAGTGTCGAAGGGTATGCGGAGTGACGTCGCGTTCGAGGCCAACAGCCGCAGCATACTCCTTAACGATCAACCACAGGCCTTGTCGGGTCAGGGGACGTCCTCGGTGATTGACAAACAACGCCGCCTCATCCCGTCCCCGCAGCAATCTGGGTCTACCGCTCTCCAGGTAAGTTTCGATTGCGGCCCGAGCACGCTCATAGATCGGCAGAATACGCTCCTTATTCCCCTTGCCCACACAGCGCACCGTACCATCTTTTAAATCGACCGCACTCACCTCGAGCTTGATGACTTCGCTGGCCCGCATACCGGTCGCATACATCAGCTCAAGCAGCGCTCGATCCCGCAGCCCTTTGGCGGTATTAGACCGAGCCGGCTCTGCCAACAGGCGGGCCACTTCCTCCCGACTCAAAGGATGCGGAAGATGCCTGTCAACCGATGGCGAGTCCACCGAAGCAGTAGGGTCATCCCGAAGCACGTTATCGGCGACCAAAAAATGGAAATACGACTTGACAGCCGCCACCTTGCGGCCCACCGTCGAAGGTGCATATCCGCGCTGCTTCAGGTAGAGGACATAGTTCTGGATATGCCCTCGCCCCACATCTTGCCAAGAAAAAACGCCCTCACCTGCCAAGTAGGTCAGCAACTGGGTGAGGTCATTGCGGTAGGCAGCGACGGTATGGCTGGAATAGCCCTTTTCCACTGCCACAAAGCGGAGAAATTCTTCAATCTGCGCTTGCATCGTCCCCCGTGTTCCCTCAGAAACCCATCTTTCGATTCATTATAGCATACTTTGCATAAACTCAAAAATGGCCCCGCCCAAAAACGGGCTTAACCCGGACCATACCTATGCCGCCATGTCGAAAAAAAAAGAAAGAGTGGGCCCGCAGGCCCACTCGCATCGTCACCGCCAAATTCAGATCAACACAATGGGACATGTTTCAAACAAGTCGGCAGCATAGACCACCCGAAATCGCGGCTACTCCCAACTCAATTCCTAGAGCCGCAGCACGTCGCCTCCAACAAGTCCGACCAGCAGCGGCGCGTCCGGCATAAGCCCCTGTGGAGCCGCTACAGCGGACACCCCTCGTTCCAAATCCAAGTCTGCTTGCCAATCGGCCCAAGACTGGCCTCCGTCGCGCGAAATGAGCAATGCCGTGCCGAGCACCGCGAGAATGTCCGGAGTGGCGGGGAACTCGGGCGAGAGCAGGATGCCATTCACGGCGTCCACGACGACGTCCTCGCCCAAGCGCGACCAGGTTTGCCCTCTATCCCCGGAACAGAAAAGGCCAAACGACTCTGTGCCAGCAAACAAGGTGCCATCATTGGCGTAATCCGGCGACAAGGCGAGACTGATCACCGGCGCATAGTCGATAGGGAAATTCACTTCCCGCCAGGCGCGGCCGCCGTTCGTGCTACGGAAAACGCCGGTCTCCGTGCCGACGAAAAGCGTCTCGTCTTTGGCAAAAGCAGGAGACATAGACATAGACAAAACATTCAAGTCCAGCAGGCCAAAGTTCCAACGATTGAAACGACTCCCTCGATCTGATGAAAGAAAAACCCCATCCTCCATCGTCCCTACGAGCAGCGTGCCATCCTCTGCAAAGTTTGGCGACACAACCATAGCCGATACAACAGGCGGTGGCGAGGCCAAAGGGGTCACCCGCCAATTCTCGCCGCCATCTACCGAACATAGAACGGCTCCTTGCGTGCCCGCAAACACGCTCCGGTCGGATTCAAAGTCGGGCGAGGTGACAACCGCCGTCGCTGCAAGTTCCCCCTCCAGTCCCAGCGAGTCGTACGTATAATGCCAAGTAGCGCCCCCATCTTCAGAGCGATAAAGGCCACGCTGCCGCGCGGCGAAACAAACGCCGTCCTGTGCAAAGTTGGACGAGATAGCCAGGGCATAAACGACATCCTGAATCTCTGTCTCTTCACTCATATCACTCATCCTCGCCTTCGTACGAATCTATCCGAAAAATGTAGCATAGCCCCTCGTGGGCGGGCACAAGGCCCCATACTACAGCGTTTCTCACAGATTCTGACCAGCTTTTACCTTCACTTCTCTTCAGGGGGCAAATTATACAATAATCTCCAGATTACGCCAAGCCAAATGGAACAGGGCGTAGCCAAAATCTGGGGGGCACAGGGCGGCGGACGCTTCGCGCCCACCCACCCCACGATCATTAGCCGGGCTTTTGGAACAAAAAGAGCAAGACCCCGCGATGCGGGGTCTTGCTCGGCAGTGCGGTCCATTTGTGAAATACCACCATCACTTTGGACTAGATGGCATTCACAATGTTGCTGAAGATGTTACCAATGGCCGGGCCTAGAAGCGCCAAAATCACGATTACCACAATAGCCACCAGAACAAGAATCAACGCATACTCGACCAGCCCCTGCCCTTCCTCACGTGGCAAAAA
>CAZWPV010000057.1:0-10156 GCA_964635485.1 uncultured Anaerolineales bacterium | reverse complement strand
ATTTTACCAACAGTATCCTAAAGCAGGGAGTCCCCTGGCGCGTTTATTATGGAGCAGGGTTAGTGCTGCTTCGAGAAGCGGTTGGGCTGAGAGCAGCCTTGACGGAAGTATGTATATGGTGTATACTGCATACACCATATCAGCAGAGGAGATGCAATGTCTGTCAAGCGACGCACGCAGTTGATGCTCGAGCCAGAGCAGCACGACCGGCTCCAGGCCCTGGCGGAAGCCGAAGGTACCTCTGTCTCCGATCTCGTCCGCAAGGCGATCGATCGCTTTCTTCGGCAACGGCAACCTTTGCCAGTCACCAAAGATCCCATCTGGAAAATCGTCGGCATTGGCGAGGGCGAGAAGGAGCTGATCGATGACATTCCGGTGAGTGAGGACCCTGATCTCTATTACCTGGCCGATTTGATGGCGCGCAAGGAGATCGGCCCCTATGCCACTCTGCGCGATGGCCCTGTGCATGCGTGGGAAATTGCACCGCAGCGATACGCTCAAGGACCGGATGGGCGCCCGGTGCGTGTTGGGGAGGATGAGGGATGACGCCGGTGAGACGCTCGATTTTGGTGGACTCGGGAGCGCTGCTGGCGATGTCCGATCCGCGCGACCGGTACGCCGCGGCAGCCAGACAGTTCCTGGAGGATACGTCCGACGCGTTCTACATAGTGCCGGACACGGTATTCTCCGAGGCAATGACACTGATCAAGGCCCGGCTGGGGGCAGCATCTGCCGTGAGCGTGGGCTCTCGCTTGCAGGAAAGCACGCTTTTCCAGTTGTGCTATCTGGAACCCGCTGACCATTGCGCTACCTGGCAGATTTTCGCCCGCTACATCGACAAGGATTGGAGTTACGTGGATTGTTCCATCTTGGCGCTGGCACAGCGGCAGGGGATCGGCGAGGTATTCGCATTCGACCACCACTTTGATCAGATGATCGTCTTGGGTCTGAGCCGGGTGCCTCACATAGACGTTTGACTGGATCGGATTTGATTATGTCAGATTCAGACTCGCGCTTGCTGGACGCGCTGGCCAGCCTCAACCAGATCGGCGCGGCGGTCAACCGCATCAGCCCGCGCGATATCGGCAGCGTGGAGGCGACGCTATGCCTGATCGTCGAGAGCGCCATCGAGGTCGTGCCCGGCACGTCAGCCGTGATCTACACCTACGACCGGGACGCGCGGGCGTTCGACCTGGACTCGCGCCTGTCGGCGGGCGAGCCGAGCGACTATGTACCCAACGACGCCCCCCGCTCCGACGGCATCGGCATGCGTGCCATCGGCCAGCGCCGCCGCGTGCTCTCCTACGAAGAGGGCGATCTGGACATCCATCCGGACAAAGTGCGCGCGGGGGCCAAGGCGATGGCCTGCTTCCCGCTGGTCGTGGCCGACCGGCCGGTCGGCGTGCTCTATGTCTATCTGCACCAGGAGCGACAGTTCAGCCAGCTCGAACTGCTGATGCTAGAGAACTTTTGTAACCAGGCAGGGATGGCCATTTACCAGGTGCGCCGGTTGGCCAGCGTGCAGCGCGACCTGGCGCGCCGGGAGGACGAACTGAACCGGCTGCGCCGCGCGGGATGGCTCATCTCATCCCGCCTGCGACTGGAGGAGACGCTGGAGGCCATCCTGCAGATGGCGATGGAGGTGACCGGTGCCAGGTACGGCATCTTCCGATTGGTGGACGAGAGCCGCGCAAACCTGGTGGCCAGCGCCGTCGCAGGCGGAGACGAGGGCCAGCCGATCGTGGAGGCACTGCCGATAGACGGTTCCAGTATCATGGGGTGGGTCGCCGAGCACCGCGAGCCGGTCTGTATCCACGATCTGAACGCGGCTCCCTGGGTGCGCATCTACCGGCCGCTGTACGCCGACTTGGCGATGCACTCCGAGCTGGCCGTGCCGCTGATCGGGGCCAGCGGCCGCCTTGAAGGGGTGCTCAACCTGGAAAGCCCGGAGGTGGGCGCCTTTGGCGAGCAGGATAGCCTGCTCCTGCAATCCCTGGCTACGCAGGCGGTGGTCGCCATCCAGGAAGCGCGCCTGCTGGATGCCCTACTGGAGATGGCGCAGCTCTTGCTCGCCCAGCCGTGCGATCAAGTTCTGAATCGCTTGGTCGAACTGGCTTGCAGTCTGCTCAACGCGGCCGCCAGCGCGATCTGGACGCTTGAGGGAGATGAGTTGGTGCTACAGGTCGCCAGTGCCGGTTACCAACGCGGCGAGCGGCTGCCGCTCCACGACAGCCTGACCGGCCAAGCTGTCGTCGGCTGCCGACCGGTGCGCGCAGACGACGTGCGCACCGACCCGCGCTTCAACTGCCCTGATCTAGCCCGCGATCAAGACTGGAGCCGGGCGCTGATTGTGCCGCTACTAACCAATGGCGACGAGCAACTTGGAGCGCAGCGACAAGTTGCCGGAGCTTTTAGCGTCTACAGCGTCGGCGCCGAGCCTGTGCGCTTTGCCGAGTCGGAGTGGGATGAGAAGGTGCTTACCGTCCTGGCCCACTATGCGGCCCTGGCGGTGCAGAACAAGGCGCGCCAGAAGGAGCTGCGCGCGGTGCAGGAGCAGCACGCTGTGGCCGAGACCTTTGCCGCCGTGGGCGACATCGCTGCCAACGCACTCCATCATCTCAACAACAGGGTGGGCGCCATCCCCGTACGCATCCAGGGCATCCAGGATAAGAGCCGGGCGGCGTTGTTGGCCGATCCCTACCTGGCCAAGAACCTGGAAGAGATCGAGCGCAGCGCATGCGAGGCGATGGAGGCGGTGCGCGAGAACCTGATTCACCTGCGGCCTATCCACCCTTCGCCGGTCGACGTGGCGGCTTGTGTAGCCGCCGCCGTCGAGGCGGCCAACCTGCCTGAGGGCGTGCAGGTGCAGATCGATGGGCTTGAGGATCTACCCGTCGTCGCCGCCGGGGAGCGGGGCCTGGCGATGATGTTCGGCAACATGTTGGAGAACGCGGCCGAGGCGATGGGCGGAGAGGGCGTCGTGACCATCGAGGGCGCCGCCAGCGCCGATTGGGTGGAGATCACCGTCAGCGACGACGGCCCCGGCATCCCGCCGGAGCTGCACGAAACCATCTTCGAGTTCAACTTCTCCGGGCGCAGATCGTCCCGGCCCAGCATCGGGTTCGGCCTGTGGTGGGTCAAGACGTTGATGGCCCGCCTGGGCGGCTCGGTCGCCGTGGAGAGCGATGGCGCCCACGGGACCACGTTCCGCCTCAGACTTCCCCGGGCGAGTGAGAAACCTGCCGGAGGTTCTACCGACGCGCAGCGTCGACACCTGCGGGAGGTTAGGAGTGGAGGAACGCAGTGAGCTCTGACGTCCGCGCCCTGATCGTCGAGGACAATAGTTCCTGGCAGCAAATCCTGAGCGAAATCCTGGCCGACGCCGGGCTGGTGGTGGATGTCGTCGCCAGCCTGGACGCGGCGATCGAGCGTCTGCGGGCGGTCCCGCACCGTCTAGCCGTGGTTGATCTCTCGCTCACGGGCACGGACTGGAACAGTCTGCACGATTACCAGAACCGGGACGGCCTGCGCGTGCTGGATGCCGTGCGCCGCTTCGATCCCGGCTGTGCGACCATCCTGCTCACCGGCTTTGCCACCGTGGAGCTGGCGGTGAACGTGCTCACCGAGTACGGGGCACTGAGCTGTCTGCGCAAGGAGACGTTCAACCGCGCCGAGTTCCGTGAGCTGGTCGTGCGCGCATTGGCCAGACCTCTATCCGAGACCGACGTCGGCGAGTTGGCGGCCCCGGCAGCGGACGAGGCCGGCGAGGTCGGAGCCTCGCAGGGCCTGGCGCTCGTCGTCGAGGACGACGCCGGCTGGCGCTCCATCCTGGTCGAGTTGTTGAGCGAAGCGGGCTATGAGGTGCGTGCGACGGCCGGCTACGGCGAGGCGCTGGGATGCCTGCGGCGGGAAAAGTACACGCTGGCCGTGGTCGATCTGGCCCTCACCCCCGGCCCCTCTCCCAGAGGGAGAGGGGAGGAGATGGGCGGCTACCGCCTGCTGACCAGCGTGCGCGCGGGCGGCACGCCCGCCATCGTGGTCAGCGGCGTGGCGAGCCATGAGCATATCGAGCGCGCCTACGCCGAGCACGCCATTTTTGCCTTTGTGGAGAAGCAGGCGTTCGACCGGCGCGCGTTCCTGCGGATCGTGGCGGAAGCGCAGGAGGCCGCCGGGCTCGGCAGTGAGCTCGACATCCTGACCGCACGCGAGCGGGAGGTGATCGGGTTACTGGCGCAGGGGATGACGAACAAGGAGATCGCCTCAGCGCTTTTTATCACCACCAACACCGTCAAGCGCCACCTCAAGGCCATTTTCGAGAAGCTGGACGTGCACACCCGCTCGGCGGCGGCGGCCAAGGCCGTCGATGCCGGGGTCTCTATTGAATAGGACAAATTGCACTTTGCCCTACGAGGGAAACTGCGGTATGGATGGAAAAGCTGGCGTCGTCGTGGCCGGGCACATCTGCCTGGACATGATCCCCGATCTTGCTGCAATGCCCCAGGACGGGTTCGCGCAACGTTTCCGGCCCGGCCATCTGGTGGAAGTCGGACCGGCGACGGTCTCCACCGGCGGTGCGGTCTCCAATACCGGCCTGGCGCTGCACAAGCTGGGGGTCTCGACCCGGTTGATGGGCAAGGTGGGAGATGACCTGTTTGGGCGGGCCGTACGGCAGGTCGTCGCCGCCCGCGGTGGCGACCTGGTCGATGGCATGGTGGTCGACGGGACGGCGAAAACCTCCTACACCATCATCATCGACCCGCCCGGCGTGGACCGCGCGTTCCTGCACTTTCCCGGGGCCAACGATACCTTCGGCGCCGCCGACGTGCGCTACGACGTGGTGGCCGAGGCGCGCCTGTTTCATTTTGGTTATCCGCCCCTGCTGAGGCTGACCTTCCAGGACGGCGGCGCGCAGCTCGTCGAGATCTTTCAGCGGGTCAAGGCGCTGGGCGTCACCACCTCGCTTGATATGACGCTCCCTGACCCCTCGTCGGCGGCAGGTCGCGCCGATTGGGCCGCCATCCTGCGGGCGGTGATGCCCAGCGTGGATGTTTTCCTGCCCAGCATCGAGGAGGCCCTCTATATGCTGCGCCGCGAGACGTACGAGGCGCTCTCGCAAGAGGCAGGCGCCGTGGAACAGGTCACCCCGGCGCTGCTCTCCGAACTGGGCGGCGAGTTGCTGGCGATGGGCGGGCGCATCGTCGGGTTCAAGATGGGGGAGCAGGGGATGTACGTGCGCACGGCGGGCCGGGCGGCGGTAGAGGCGCTGGGGGCGGCGTGCCCCTCTGATCCAACAGCTTGGGCCGACCGGGAGCTGTGGGCGCCGTGCTTCCAGGTGGACGTGGCGGGCACCACCGGCGCTGGCGATGCGGCCATCGCCGGGTTCCTCGCCGGGCTGCTGCGCGATCTATCGCTTGAGGAGGCGCTGACGGTGGCGGTGGCTGCGGGTGCGTGCAACGTGGAGACGCCCGACGCGGTGAGTGGCGTGCGCCCGTGGGAGGAGATGTGGCGGCGCGTGCGAGGCGGCTGGGAGCGGCGCGCGCTGCACGTCGATGCCCGCGGTTGGCGCTTTGACGAAAAAAATCATCTGTGGATTGGGACGGAGGATAGGAGAACAAGGTGAACTTGCTTGCTGAACAAGAAACGTATTGGGATGGCGTGTCCGAGGAAAAGGAGTTCACGCTGCCTCTGCAAATGGGCGAGTTTGAGAGGGTCGTCTCTCGCGAGATGGCCATCCTGGACATCGGCTGCGGCTACGGGCGGACGCTGAACGAGCTGCACGACGCGGGTTTCGAGAACCTCTTCGGCGTCGATTTCTCCCAGGGGATGATCGACAGGGGCCACAGGCTGCATCCGTACCTGGACCTGCTAAAGAACGACGGCGGCACGCTGCCGTTCGATGATGGTGCCTGTGACGCCGTGATCCTCATCGCCGTGCTGACCTGCATCGCCGAGAGCGAGGGGCAGCGCGGGTTGATATCCGAGATCGAGAGGGTGCTAAAAGATGGCGGGATCCTGACCATCAACGATTACCTGCTCAACACGGACCAGCGGAACATCGAGCGGTACGACAAAGCCGAGGGCAAGTACGGCGTGTACGGCGTCTTTGAGCTGCCCGAAGGCGCTGTGGTCAGGCACCATACGCCGGATCACATCTTTGATATCACGGCGGGCTTTGACCGGCTGGCGTTCGAGACCGTCGTCTATACCACGATGAACGGAAACAGGTCGAACGGATTTTACTACATCGGCAGGAAGAAGTAGAGTTCTTGGGTGTAGGGGGTGGTTCATCCGCAAATGTCGCGTTTGTGCGGCGTGGAAGCTATAGCGCACAAACGACATCTCGGTATAGGAATTATCGGACGCTAGCAGCTTGTCGGAGAGAACCGTCATTCTGAGGAGCGGAGGCGGCGAAGCCGCCGGAGCGACGAAGAATCTCATTGTGGAAGCACTCGACAACCAAAAAGCGAGATTCTTCGGCCCCTCCGGGGCCTCAGAATGACGAAACAGGCGGTGTTTTGCCTCGGCGATTTTCTCTCCGACAGACTGCTAGTACCAGGATTATCGGCGGCAACGAGTAAGGCAGTTATCAGACGTCAGAAAAGCCCCGGCAAACGCCGGGGCTTGTAGTTGGTCGCAGTAACCCTGGCATCTTTCTGCGCAGCTTTGCCGGCGCCGACTGCGGAACCTGGCCGCGCTACTAGCCCTTGAACCGATTGGTGATCGGCAGCCGCCGGTCGCGCCCAAAGGCACGCTGGGTGATACGCACCCCCGGCGGGGCCTGGCGGCGCTTGTACTCGGAGCGGTCGACCATGCGGATCACGCGCTGTACTGTCTCGGAATCGAACCCCAAGGCCACGATCTCCTCCGCCCGGCGATCCTCTTCCACGTACGCCTTCAGGATGGGGTCGAGCGTCGCGTAGGGCGGCAGCGAGTCGGTGTCCTTCTGGTCGTGGCGTAGCTCGGCGGTAGGCGGGCGGGTGATGGCGGTTTCGGGTATCACGGGGCTTTGCGCGTTGCGCCACTCGGCCAGTTCGTAGACCAATACCTTGGGCACATCCTTGATCACGGCAAAGCCCCCGGCCATGTCTCCGTAGAGGGTCGCGTACCCCACGCTCATCTCGCTCTTGTTGCCCGTGGTCAGCACCAGCCAGCCGAACTTGTTGCTCAATGCCATGAGGATGTTGCCCCGGATGCGGGCCTGGATGTTCTCCTCCGCCACGCCCGGTTCGGTGCCTGTAAATGAATCTGAGAGCATCTCTAGGTAGGTCTCGAACGTCGATTCGATGGGCACCGTCATCAGGCGAAAGCCCATGTTCTGCGCCAGTTGTGCCGCGTCGTCGTTGCTCATGTGGGAGGTGTAGCGCGAGGGCATGCGCACGCCCACGACGTGCTCGGGACCCAGCGCGTCGGCGGCGATGGCGGCGGTGAGGCAGGAATCGATCCCGCCGCTGAGGCCGATGACGACTGTCTCGAAGCCGTTCTTGCGCACGTAATCGCGCGTGCCGATCTCCAAGGCGCGGTAGATTTCCTCCAGCCGTCCAAGGGACGTCGCTTCTCTCGCTGGCAGTTTGTACTTGGGCTCTTGTGTGGGAGTATGGGAGAGTGAGAGACTGGGCACAGCGTCCGTGCTTTCCCTCACGATCCCTTCGACAGGCTCAGGGCGAGCTTTGCGCCGGCGGGGATCGTGCAGGCGGCGGTTGAACACCGTGCCCAGGTCCAAATCGACCACAACCAGATCCTCCTCGAAGGCGCGACCTCGCGCCAGCAAATTCCCCTGCACGTCAAAGACCAGGCTCTGACCATCGAACACTAGCTCGTCCTGCCCGCCGACCAGATTGCAAAATGCGACGATGGCGATATTGTCGGAGGCGCGGGTGGCCAGCATGCGCTCGCGGTGCACGCCCTTTCCGGCGTGATAGGGCGAGGCGGAGATGTTGACGATGATCTGCGCCCCGCCCAGGAACGCCTGCGCCCGCGTCGGCCCGCCGGGGTACCAGATGTCCTCGCAAATATTTACTCCGAAGATGATCTCGTCCCAACAAAAGACCGGGCTCTCAACGCCTGCCTGAAAGTAGCGATCTTCGTCAAAGACGCTGTAGTTGGGCAGGTATTGTTTATGATAGACGCCCGCCACCTGGCCTTGGCAGCACACGGCGGCGGCGTTGTAGATGTCATCCTGTCGGTCGGCAAAGCCTACCACGATAAGGATGTCCTGCGACGCAGCGGCGACCTGCTCCAGCGCGATCAGGTTGGCCTGGACGAAGCTGGGCTTGAGCAGCAGATCCTCGGGGGGGTAGCCGGGAATGGCCAGCTCGGGGAAGACGACCACGTCGGCTCCCTGGGCCTTGGCCGCCTCCACGTTGGCTTTGATCTTGGCCACGTTGCCGTCCAGGTCGCCGACGGTGGTGTTGATCTGCGCCAGAGCGATGCGTAATGGCTGCATAATAAGCCCCCCATCTTCTACTTGCTGAGCAGATACAAATTTGTATGGCATAGGGTATAGCCTCGGACTAGCGGTAGTCTTGCGACAGGCTGTCACGGTCGACTAACGTGCTCGCCTTCTTGATCCAGATGCCGTTGGGCAAGCGCTCGTACTCGTCGGTGTGGGCGGCCATAAAATCTCGCGAGAATAGCCACTCGTCGGCCACGACGTCGGGTTGTAGCTGTAGGATGCTGTATTCATAGTTCCATTTGTTGTGGCCGGGCTGGGAGCCCCACACGCGCGGGCCTTTGGCGATGACGGCGTCGTTTTTGCCCAATAGGTCTATGGCCTTTCTCTTGGAGAAATAGGAAATCTGCCCCGCGGCATGCACCGCCACCGTCGTGCTTTCGTCGGTGGATTGTTGGATCAGCACGCCGACTTTAACCCGTAGAATGTCTGATTCCAACACGGGAGCGTTTTGCAAGCCCCACACCAACCATTGTTGCCCGCTGATGATGAACAGGGCTGCCAGGCTCAGGAACAGGAACAGCGGCAGCGATGTGCGATCGAGCTGGCGCACAACGGATGGTTTCAAGGATTGGAGGTCGCGGAGCAGGCGATCGACCATGATTCCGAACATGACGAACAGGAATGGTACGCCTTGGGTGATGAAGCGATTTGCGCCCCCGACGTCGTACTCTGACGAGTCGCCGCCGACATAGATCGAATAGGCACATTGTACGGCGAACAGGGCCAACAGGAGGAGGGTCTTGGGGGTGGCTGTATCTTTGTACAGAAGCAATCCGCCAGCGACCACGGCCATCGAGAAACCGAGATCGCCCAGGGCCACCCGGGCAAAAACCTCCCAGCCTCTTTGAAGTCTTTCGGGAAAAGGAAGCCCGGTGACCTTGAGGTAGTACGTGTTCGGCAGGAACTCGCCGAAGTAGGCCGTTTGAAAAACGTACAGCGACAGGAACACCACCGCCAGGGCGAGGACGATGCAGACGACGTGCAGCCTCTTTTTCCGCGACACGCCATACACTCCGATGACTGCCGTCAAGATGAATAGCTGCGGCGTGGCGTCAAGCCTGATGCATAGGGCTGCGATGGCCAGCAGGGAGAACAGGAGGGTTGACTTCCACGTAAAGCCGTTGGTCATGCGGAGCGTCAGCAGCGTCGCCAGGTTGACGAGCAAGCTGAGGATGCCGACCTCTAGCCCGCGCAGGCTCCAGTAGACGAGGGGGAAGTAAAAAGCGACGAGCGTGGCCGAGAGTGCGGGCGCGATCCAGCTATCTGGGCTCAAATGTTCGGCGATGCGCCTAACGGCCAGGATGTTGAGCAAGAGGAGCAGCGCGCTCGTCGCCATCACGGCCAGCGAGATTTTGGATGCTGGCAGCCCCCAGAGGTGCAGGAGGGCCATGGTGAGCATCCATCCCAGGTTTGTATAACCCTGGATGGGACTCTCGCCGGCGTTCCAGACGATGCCGTGGCCGGCGGCCAGGTTCCTGGCGTACCGCATGCTGATCATTGCGTCGTCTACGAGGGTGAAATAGACCTCCTCTCCTATCTTGAAACCGGTGCGTGCGATGAAGAGGACGTAAAAGATCAGCGCCAAGGCGAGCAGGCCTATGTAGAAGCTTCGCGACGGATGTGTCCGTATCGGCAAAGTGTGGCCTCCGGTTCACCAAATCTCCGGCGCGGATGCCCCGGCCTTCAGGCCTGGGGAGGAAGCGC
>CAZWPV010000056.1:7044-10213 GCA_964635485.1 uncultured Anaerolineales bacterium | reverse complement strand
ACCAAGCTCCCACATTATACTACGTTCAGAAAAGTCGTCAGGAGGATCAAATGCCCCGTGAGAAACGACTCGTCATCGGCATTGATCTGGGCGGCACCAAGATCAGCACCGCCCTGGTGAGCGGCGCGGGAGGAATCATCGCCCGCGACTACCGGGAGACTCTGGCCGCAGCAGGACCCGACGCGGTCATCGGGCGCATGCTGGACGCCGCCCGCCAGGTGATGGCAGAGGCAGATGTAGAGACGGCGCAGGTGGCGGCGGTGGGCATCGGCGCGCCGGGCCCGCTCGATGTCGCGGCGGGCGTGGTGGTATCGCCGCCCAACCTGCCCGGCTGGGAGCGCGTGCCCCTCAGGCAGTTGATCGCGGACGCGCTGACCATCCCGGCGTTCCTGGAGAAGGACGCCAACGCAGCGGCGATGGGCGAGCACCTGTTTGGCGCCGGGCAGGGCGCGCGGCACATGATCTATGTCACCGTCAGCACGGGCATCGGCAGCGGGCTGATCCTCGATGGCGGGCTCTACCACGGCGCGACCAGCATGGCGGGCGAGATCGGGCATACCACCATCGTCCCCGATGGCCCGCGGTGCGGCTGCGGCAACCGTGGCTGCCTGGAGGCGCTGGCCTCCGGCACCGCCGTCGCCCGCCGGGCGCGCGAGCGCGTGGCACAGGGCGCGCCGACGTTGATCGCCGACCTGGCAGAGGGCGAACCGGAGCGTATCACGGCCAAAATAGTCGCCCTGGCAGCCGATCAAGGAGACGCCGAGGCCCGGCAGATCATCGCTGAAGCGATGAACTACCTGGGCATAGGGATGGCCAATTTGGTCAACCTGTTCAATCCCCAACTCATCGTCGTCGGCGGAGGGCTGGCCAACATCGGGGATGCGCTCTTCGAGTCAGTGCGGCGCGTCATCGAGCAGCGCGCCTTTCGTGCGGCGGCGGCAGCGGTGCGGGTCGTGCCTGCCAAGCTGGGCGACGATGTGGGCGTGCTGGGCACGGCGGCGGTGGCACTGGCGCAGATCACGTAGCCAAAGGCTATGTCCAACACGAGCAGCGGCGTTTTGTTGCCGCTGCTTTCGCTTTTGTGCTATAATGGGTAATGAGGATTGCATCCTCATTACTTGGCAGTTTCGGCAGAGCTTTGCTCCGCCGAAACTGCACTGGGCGAAAGTCACTTGCAAGCTTGGACACCCATGGGAAAGGAGACCGATGCGCAAGGAAGCCTATCTCGCCAAGCCGCTCTCTGGCGACACGGTACAGTGTCAGGTCTGCGAGCACTTTTGCGCCGTCAAACCGGATGAAGCGGGCAAGTGTGGCGTGCGCCGGAACGTCGACGGCACACTGTACCTCGTCGTCTACGGGGAGGCCATCGCCGTCCATGTCGATCCCATCGAAAAGAAACCCCTTTTCCACTTTATGCCCGGCGATGATATTCTCTCCATCGGCACGTACGGCTGTAACTTTCGCTGCCCCTTCTGCCAGAACTGGCAGATGTCGCAGGCGCGCGATTTCGACGATCACCGCGATTATCTAGGCCAGCCGGCCATGCCCCAATTATTGGTCGATACCTGCCTCAAGAACAGCATCCCGATGATTGCCTACACCTACAACGAGCCTACCGTTTTCTTCGACTATACCTACGACACAGGCAAGCTGGCCCACGAGAACGGCATCAAGAACGTCTACGTCTCCAACGGCTACATGTCGCAGGCCGCGCTCGACATGATCGAGCCTTACCTGGACGGCATCAACGTCGATCTCAAGGCGTTCACGGACGAATTCTACCGCGAGCAGTGCCAGGCGCGGCTGGAGCCGGTCAAGCGCAACATCGTCCACATGGCGCGCGAGACCGACATCTGGGTGGAGGTGACCACGTTGCTGATCCCCGGCCTAAACGATTCTGACGAAGAACTGCGGGCGATGGCGGCCTGGCTGGCGGAAGTCGATCCCGAGATGCCGTGGCATGTCACCGCCTTTCACCCCGATTACCAGATGCAGGACCTGCCACGCACCGCGCAGCGCGACCTGGCCCGCGCCTACGAGATCGGGAAGGAGGCCGGGCTGCACTACGTCTACGTGGGCAATGTGATGGATGCGGATCGGGAGAGCACCTATTGCCCGCAGTGCGGGGAGAAGCTGATCCAGCGTCACTGGTACAGCGTGCGCGCGCTGTGGCGCGAGCGCGGCGTGTGTCCCAAGTGCGGTCACGCCATCGCCGGTGTTTGGTCATAACGTGCTTTATTGTTGATCGGATCATTGTCTCATTGTTTCGGGAGGTGACTGATGTTCAAGTTACCCATCCGCCGACCCGCCGTCGCCGGCTCCTGGTATCCCGACGACCCCGACGCGCTGCGAGAGAGCATACAGAAATACACGGGCGAAGCAACGCTTCCCGACGACCTGGGAACCGTCCGCGCTGTGATCGCTCCCCACGCGGGCTATGTCTACTCCGGCCCGACTGCCGGTTATGCGTTCAAGGCATTGACGACGCTCCCCCAAAATAGATGGACCGTCTACCTGATGGGTCCCGCCCATCGTGTCCCCTTTCGCGGTGTGGCGCTGGGGCGGTACTCTGCCTTCCACACGCCGCTGGGCGACGCTCCCGTCGCCTTCGACGTGGTGGAAGACATGGTGGGCCGCTCGCCGCTTTACACCCACACTCCCATGGCCCACATGCCCGAGCATTGCCTCGAGGTTGAGGTTCCCTTCCTGCAGATGACGCTGTCGGACTTTCGGCTGGTGCCGATGCTGTTCGGCGACGTCGATCCGATGGACGTGGGAGCAGAACTGGCCGGTCACGTCGGCGAGGACGATCTGATTGTCGTCTCCAACGACCTGAGCCACTTTCACCCCTACGACCAGGCGCAGCAGCTAGATCGTTCTCTGCTGAATGCGGTGATGGACGACGACGAGATGGGGGTGTTGGACGGCGAAGCCTGTGGCCGCGCGCCCATCGCGTCGCTGATGGACGTCGCCCGGCGCAGAGGATGGCAACCCCACCTGTTGGACTATCGCACCTCCGGCGACACGGCAGGCGATAAGTGGCAGGTGGTGGGGTACGCTGCGATTGCCTACACCAAGTGAAAGAGGTATCTTCTCAAAAAGTAGGGGGAACATGGGGGTGTGAGGGCGGCGAAGCCGCCCGCACACCCCCACCCCCCCGAATATTGAG
>CAZWPV010000056.1:0-7034 GCA_964635485.1 uncultured Anaerolineales bacterium | reverse complement strand
TTTGTATTCTACAAAAATGGTGGGGGTACGGGGGGGGGGGGGGGGGGGGCAGGCCCCCCCCCCCCCCCCGCCCCCCAGATTATTGAGATGATACTGAAAGAGAAACCTTGCGGAGGTTACTTGGTGGCGTTGGCATCAAGGCAGCTTTTGACAAGCAGGGACCCCTGAACTATGGGCTGCTCGTAACCTCCGCAAGGTTAGCTGGCTGAAAGGATGCAATAATGGCCCTAGCACCCCAGGACCGAGAGAAGCTCCTCAAACTGGCGCGGGATACAATCGCCAGCCATGCACGCGGCCAGAGGATGCCCGAAATAAACCAGGACACGATGTCGGAGGACTTGCAGCGCGATGCGGCCTGCTTCGTCACGCTGACCAAGCACGGGCAACTGCGGGGCTGCATCGGCTCACTGGAGGCGCATCAGCCGCTGGCGCTGGACGTGCGCGACAACGCCATCGGCGCTGCTTTCCGCGATCCCCGTTTCCCGCCCGTAAGCGTCGATGAGCTTGACGACCTGCACGTCGAGATCTCGGTGCTCAGCCACCCGGAGCCGCTATCCTACGACGGTCCCGACGATCTGATCACCAAGCTGCGTCCGGGCGTGGATGGTGTGGTCATCGAACGAGGATGGAATCGGGCGACCTTCCTCCCCCAGGTGTGGGAGAAGCTGCCGGAGCCCCACGAATTCCTTCAGCACTTGTGCCTCAAGGCCTACCTGCCTGCTGACGCCTACCGCCGCCCCGGTCTCGACGTGTACACCTACCAGGTGGAGAAATTCGAGGAAGAATAGGGGCGCGGTGATCGCGTCCCTACTGCACCACGATATCGACCCCGTGCTCCTCCCCGGCCGGGACGACCTCGAAGAGCGTGTTGCCCACCTTGAACGGGATCGGGTGGCCCTCGGTGTCCGTGATGGTCAGCAGATCCGGCCGGTCAGGCCGCTGCCACATGCCATCGTAGCGCAGCCCATCGCGGAACAGGATGGCCGGGCGGTAGGGGTTGTCCTGATTCCACAGCGCCCAGCGGATCGAGAAGCTGCCCCAGTGTGGATCCTCGACGATGTCTGTATTCCACTGCGCCACGTAGAGCACCACCACGTTGGCCACACCGAGCTGCTGCCCGTCGAGTGCGTCCATATGCGGGGCGCTGTCGCTCCAACGCTTGTAGCGCCCGCTGGCCTCATCGTAATGCCACTCGGCGTTGAGCTCGTTCCAGGGGACCTGGATGTAGGTCGCCGGACTCCCCCCCGATGACGGCTCTTCGGAGAAGGCCATTCCCCCTATATCCTGTCGCCCGCTCACGCCGTGCGCCGCCGCCCAGTTGCGCACCCGCTCAGGGTTGGTGTACATGTTAAACGGCGCAACGCGGCCAGCGTCGCGGTAGAACGGGGTGGGGTCGAGTGTCTCCGGCAGGCTCTCTGAGACAACCCTGTCGGGATAGAGATCGGAGCCTTTAATGAGGGCCAGCACCCCGTTGCTGAAACCGGAGCATGCAAAGACCGCCTTGTACATCGCCGGGATCTCCAGGTCGATGATGCGCCCGCTGCGCACCGAACCCACCTTCGCCGGGTCCTTGCCCAGGTAGACGGCGGTAAAGCGGCTGGAGAACCAACCCTCGTTGTAGTGTTCAAAGATAATGTCTGCGCCGTTGAGGCCGGCCTGGGGCCACACCTGGTCGGGCGGATAGTTGTCGATCTTGATCGCTACCGGTACCCGGTCGAGCGTGCTCGCGTCGGCCACCACCTCGCCGGTGAGCGGGTTGACGTTTTCCGGCAGCGGCGTGGGAGGCGTTGTAGGCACAGCCGTAAGGGGAGAAGCCCCTATGGGGGTCAGCGTCGGCTTTGGAGGGAGGGTGGGAATCGGCGTGGCCACCGGCGGCGAGGTGCGCGTCGGCGTGGGGGTTGGCGCCGCCATGTCGCCAAAGAAACAACCGCTCAGCGCGCCCGAGGCGAGCGCCGCCGTCGCCAGCCATCCTGCGATCCACGTCAAAATGCGCGACCGTCTCTTGTGTTCCGCGTGATTCATCCTGACCTACCTCCACCCTGGATTCTCCCGGCGGGGCGTATTATAGCACAAGCAAGGCGGCGAGCAACTGCTCACACGGTCACAGCGCGCGGCGGCCCGCTTGCAGGCAGCGACAAAAAAGCCGGGGCAGATCGACCCTGCCCCGGCTCTATGTAGCTATTCTGTTGTAGTGTTACTTCTTGATCGCGGTGTAGATCGCGCCGCCGATGGCACCAAGGACAGCACCGCCGACGATACCTCCCAAGAGAGCCCCAAAGAAGCCGCCGACACCAGCCGCCGCAGCTATACCTGCGCCCTCGCCGCCGCTAGTGGCCCCCACAGCACCGCCTATGAGGCTCCAGATGGCATTGACAACCCCGCCGCCCAGGCCGCCGATTGCGCCGGACAGGGCGCCGCCCAGCGCGCCCTCGCCAATCTCGGCGCCGCCGAGAAAATGGACATACAAGGCACCGGTTGCCAGGCCAACGATCGGCCCCACCCAGCAGACGACGCAGGCGAGGAATGGAATGAGGTTGGTCAAGATCGCAAACACCAGCCCTGCTGCCGCGCCGATCAACCCGGCCTTGAGTGCTACAGACGTATTGATTTTCATGATAGCGTTCTCCTTTCTTCTAGTGAGATTTGCCAACAGTTTGGCTCTAAGTATAGTTCGTTTTGCTACCAGCGCAAATGCGCGATGCATGCCTGCCTTGACAACAAAAACACCAACCGCCTGTGAAAGTTACACCTACTCGCCAATGTCGAGGATAGGGTGTAAAATAACAGCGTGGGTGAAAAATTGTGGTTCGTACCCGGAAGGCCCGGCCCTCCCGGCGCGCCGCTGGCCCGCTACCGTCCCGTCCAACCGGTTCAGGCGGCAGGGGTTTACGTGCAGCACCTCACCCAGCCCGGCGATCTGGTGGTGGATCTCTTCTGCCAGGGGCCGACGGTGGTGCGAGAGGCCACCGCCCTGGGCCGCCGGGTGCTGGGCTTTAGCGTCAATCCCCTGCTCCTCGTCGCCGCCCGGCTGGGCCTGAGCGGGTTGGAAACCGAAGAGACCGACGCAGCGGCGATCAACGCCACGGCAGTCAACGCCGCCTTCACCCACCTGGCCGACAGCCCAAAAGGGGACGTTCCCCTGCACCGACATATCCTCTCCCTCTACCGCTCAGCCTGCCCAACCTGCGGCGCGCCAGGCGTCGCCGAGTGGTTCGCCTGGGACCGCGACGGCGACTTTCCCTTCAAGAAAGCGGTGCGCTGCCCCGCCTGCGAGAAGGTACAGGAGGGCCCGCCGGACGACGAGGACGTCGAGGCCGCCCACCGCGTACAGCCGCACGGCCTGGCCTACTACTACGCACTGGATCGGGTGGCGCCGCCCGGCCATCCGGCGCGGGAGCGGGCTGCAGAGTTGGTCGAACTCTACACGCCGCGCAACCTCTCGGCGCTGATGGATATCACGATGCGGCTTGAGGGCCTGGAGGCCAGCAGGGAAGTCAATCTCGCGCTGACCGCCGCGCTGCTCGACTGCTTCGACAGCGGCAGCGGCCTGGATCCTACCGGCGAGGAACGCCCCCGCCCGCGCACGCTGCGCGTCCCGTCCCTCTACCTGGAACGCAACGTCTGGTTCTGCTTCGAGGATGGGCTTGCGCGTTTGCTGGCCGAGACATCCCCCCCAGCCTCTTCCTCAGAGGAAGAAGGGAGTTATCCTGCGCGCCGGGTACCGGACGTTGCCACACTGCTGAATGGCGCGGCGGAGGGATACGCGCTGGTCAGCTATGCAGCCAGCGACGTGAGAAGGCTCATCGAGCCCGGCAGCGCTGCGCTCGTCATCGTCGATCCGCCGCAGCCTGACGCCGTCTTTTGGGCGCTTTCGGCCCTGTGGGCGGGTTGGCTTTGGGAATCGCCCGCCGCCCGCCGCCTGCGCCCTTTCCTGCGCCGCCGGCGCTTTGACTGGGAATGGCACTGGCGCGTGTTGCAGGCAGCATTGCGCGCCGCCGGCCCACTGCTTGCACCCGAAGGCCACCTGGTCATACTCTTCTCCGAGCGCGACGAGGAACTCCTGGCCTCGGCTTGCCTGGCGGCCGACGGCGCGGGCTACGCTCTGCAAGGCTGGGGATACTGCCCTGAGGCCGGCCATCGGCTGGTCTGGCGCTGGAACGGCACCGGCCCAAAGCGCGCAAGATCGGCAGAAGCGCCTCGGGTGGAGGAACTGGAAAAAGAGCTGACAAGCGCGGCCCAGGAAGCGGTAGTGCACACGCTTCGGGAACGCGGAGAGCCGACGATCTGGCCGCTGCTGCACGCCAGCGCCTACGTAGCCCTCGCCAGGGGGGGACTGCTGGCGCGTGTGGCAGCAATCCCAAAGAGCATCTCCCCGGCGCTCGCATCCACCGCCGATGCGGTCCGACGGGCAGTCGAGGTTGCCCCTGTAGCCCGGATCGCCGAGCGAGGGGAGGCCGAGCATCCACTGTGGTGGCTGACGGATTCAGCCCAGGCCACCGACACCCTCGCCGATCAGGTCGAGGCCCGCGTGTGGGAACTGCTCGTCCAAAAGCCAACCTGGAGCCCAGAAGACTTGATCAACGCGATCTACGCCCACCTTTCCGGCCCTCTCACGCCCGACCTGGCGCTGGTGCTGGTCTGCATCGAGTCATATAGCGTGCAGGAGGGCCAAGTGCTGCACCTGCGGCCCGAGGACGACCCCCTGCAGCGCTCGGCCGAGCTCAAGGTGCTGCGCAACGACCTGGCGGAGTTGGGGAAACGGTTGGGATTCCGGGTCAAGCGAAGGGGTAGATGGGACCTGCGCTGGCTAGAGGAGGGCAAAGAGGCCTACGTCTTTGATGTTTCGTCCACCGCTTCTCTGGCACACCACCTGCTCACGAAACGGGCTGCCGACCGGGAGGCGCAGCGGTGCCTCGTCCTGCCGGGAGGGCGATCGCACCTGGCTACTTTCAAGTTGCAGCGCGACCCGCGCCTGGCTCAAATCGTAGAGACGGAGACGTGGCAGTTTATCAAGTTTCGTCTCCTGCGCCGCCTGGTCGCGGAGGAAACGCTGGATCGGCATGCTCTCAAGACCGTGCTGGGCCTCGACCCCATCGCCGAGCAAGAAGCCGCCCAGATACCGCTGTTCTGACGTTGGGAGTTGGCACACTTACGAGGAGTGAAAAATGAACAAACTTTACTCGCTGGCTTTGATCATCCTGGCCGTGTTGACCCTGCTCTCGCTGGCCCTCAACATACTGACCATCGCCGCCCTACTGTGGGTGCGGGACGTCGCCCTGGAGGAGGTGGCCGACGCCCGCGCTCTCGTCGCCGGCATTCGAAGCACGACCCTCTCCTACACCGTCGAGGTAAAAGACGAGATCCCCGTCAAAACGACCGTCCCCTTCGAGGAAGAGGTCCTCGTGCCTGTGAACACGACCATTCCCATCAACACCACCATCATCGTCCCCATCAACGCCGGGCCGCTGGGCACCTTCGACGTCGACGTACCCATCCGTGCCGCCGTTCCGGTCAACCTGGAGATCGCCGTGCCGATCAGCGAGACAATCGAGATCGACACCACCGTTCCTATCGCACTGCAGGTGCCGGTCGAGATTCCCGTCTCCGAAACGGCGCTGGCCGAGCATCTGGACAGGCGAGATGCGGCGCTGGATAGGATCGAGCAACTCCTGACGGACCCATTTACCGACCCAGAGACCGGCATCCGTGCCGAAGACTGAACCCACGCTGAACCTAAACCTTGCGAAGGTTTACAACCTTCGCAAGGTTTAATGGAGAGAAACGGTGCACCTAGCAGGTCACTGTTACCACGTCTACAACCGGGGGTGTAATCGTAAAGACATTTTTGCTAACCCGGGCAATTATCTATTCCTACTACAACGCGCCAAGGCGTTCCTCAAGGACTATCCGCTGAGTGTGATAGCCTATTGCTTAATGCCCAATCACTACCACTTTCTACTGCGCCCAGAAGAAGACGGATGTCTCTCCCCCTTCACCCAGCGTCTGTTTAACAGCTACACCCAAGCATTCAACAAACAGCAGAACCGCAGCGGCACATTGTTTGAAGGTCGGGCGAAAAGCATCCTAGTCGATACTGACGAGTATGCGCTTCACCTCTGCCGCTACATCCATCTCAACCCACTCAAAGCAAAACTTGTAACGCACTTGAGCAAGTGGTCCTACAGCAACTACCTGGAATGGATAGGTCAGCGAAACGGGATTCTTATAGACCAGGCATTCGTTCAAGAATACTTTCCAAATGCGAAGGATTATGAAGCTTTCGTGATGAACGGGATTGACTCATCGCTAGAGGAAAAGCTTCTGCTATATTATCTCGATTGAATCCATCAGAGTAACGCAGGATAAAGGTCAGGGTTATAGCATTGCGGGTAGGGACCAAGGCTAACCTTGCGAAGGTTTCGGTGATGACCTGGAAAACAGAGTAATTGCTATTGAGGCGAAAACGTGTTTAGACGTAGCATCTCACAACCTTCGCAAGGTTTAACCACTAGGAGACTTGACCGATGGCAAAAGGGTTGGTTGTAATTGACGAGGATCGCTGCAAAGGGTGCGGCTTGTGCGTGGCCGTCTGTCCTACACAAGCCTTGCGCATGGCCGAGGGCCGCTTCAACGTCAAAGGATACTCCCCGGTGGAGGTGGCAGACCCAGAGGCATGTACCGGGTGCGGCGTGTGCACCATCATATGCCCCGACGTTGTTTTCACCGTGTACCGTCGCAAGCGCAAGACCTCGGAGGTCTCCGCCGAACCGAAGGTTCGGACGACCTCCGAGGTCTAGGAGAGGAACACATGACACAAGAACTGCTCGAAGGGAATCGGGCCATCGCCGAGGCGGCGATACGGGCGGGGGTCGAGGCCTTCTTTGGCTACCCCATCACGCCCCAGTCAGAGATCCTGGAGCGCCTGTCAAAGAGATTGCCCGAGGAAGGGCGCGCTTTTTTGCAGGCCGAGAGCGAGCTTGCCTCCATCAACATGGTCTACGGCGCGGCATGTGCCGGGGCGCGGGTGATGACCT
>CAZWPV010000055.1:0-10322 GCA_964635485.1 uncultured Anaerolineales bacterium | reverse complement strand
CGATCCAGAAGTAAACATCTGACTCGCGCATTCTCGGGGGCGATGGTGCATCCATCGCCCCCGTCCTTTTTGGCACAGAGCGACATTCGCCAGGTTGCACTTGGCACGAGAAGGTGTAGAATGTGGACAATCACAACAACCCCAAGAGGTCAAATGTCAGACGAGGATTTCAAAACCGACGTAGGACCGCTGCGCCAGCAATTGATCGACTGGCGGCGTGATTTCCACCGACATCCAGAGCTTGGTTTTCAGGAACACCGCTCGGCTAACCTGATCGCAGATCGACTGCACGCGCTAGGCTACCAGGTGAAAACAGGCATCGCCACCACCGGCGTGGTCGGATTGCTGGAGGGTAAGCAGCCCGGTTCAGTGGTCATGGCGCGCTTCGACATGGACGCCTTGCCCATCGCAGAGGAAAACAAAGTCGACTATGCGTCCCAGGATCCTGGCGTGATGCACGCCTGCGGCCACGATGCCCACATGGCGATAGGGCTGGGCGTAGCCACGCTGATGGCCCAGCGCCGGGACGAAGTGGCCGGTACGCTCAAACTGGCCTTTCAGCCCGCGGAAGAAGGAGGCGACGGGGCCAAGGCAATGATAGAGGAAGGTGTGTTGGAAGACCCTTGCCCCGACGTTTTCCTGGCCACCCATGTCTGGAATGAGCTGCCAGCAGGCATCATAGATGTCACCCCAGGCGCTATCATGGCAGCGGCAGAGAAGTGGCACTGCACCGTGCAGGGCAAAGGAGGACACGGCGCAGCGCCCCACCAAACAACAGATCCCATCGTCGCCACAGCCCAGATCGTGACCGCCCTGCAAACCATCGTGAGCCGCAACGTCGGTCCGCTGGAGACGGCGGTGGTCACGGTGGGTTCGGTTCACGGCGGCGATGCCTTCAACGTCATACCTCCCCGGGTTGACCTGACAGGCACCATCCGGTCGTACAGCCCGCGGGTACGGGAGATGGTGCTGCAGCGGGTGCGCGAGATCATCGAGGGCGTGGCGGCGGCCTGCGGCGCAGAGGCCGGGCTGGAGATCACCCCTCTGACCCCGGCGGTGGTCAACGACGCAAAAGTCGCTCAAGTGGTACGCACAGCAGCCGAAGCTGTGGTCGGACCGGAAAACGTCACCACAGGCGAGCGGACGATGGGCAGCGAAGATGCGGCCTTTTTCATGCAAAAAGTACCGGGGTGTTACTTCTTCCTCGGTTCGGCCAACCCAGAACGTGGATTGGACGCTCCTCATCACAACCCGCACTTTGACTTCGACGAGGATGTGCTGACTATCGGCGTGGCCGCCATGATGCACGCTCTAGCACACTACCTGCTGCATGAGGAGAAGCGAGGATGACTCAGGCAGGCCCACTCCACTGGCGCACCGGCGCAGGCTGGCTGGTGCTGGCCGGCGGCGGGAGGTGGCAAACGGGTGAAACAGGCGCAATAGACGCAGCGGCCCTGGGCTGGGCCAACCTCGGTCTCCCGATCGCTGTGCTTCTCACTGCTGGCGGTTCAAGCGCCGACGGCGAGGCGCTGCTGGAATATTACGGCGACCTGGGAGGTCCAAGCGGCTACATCCTCCCTATCCACAGCGCCGCCGACACCCAACGGACGGAGAACTGCCGACTGCTGGCCGAGGCAGGGCTAGTCTACATCGATGACGGCCCTGATCTGCCGGGGCTGATACAAACGTTGCGCGAAAGCCCGGCGCTGGCGGCGCTGGGCCACGCGTTCGACAGCGGCGCGGTCGTCTTAGGAATCGGATCGGGAGCAGTCGCCCTGGGGGCGTGGGCCACCGCCCAGGACGCCGCCGACCCAATCATACCCTGCTGGGGCTGGCTGCCCGGCGTCGTCGTGGAACCCCATTTCACCGGTGCCGAATCCTCCGACCGGCTGCGTAGCTTGCTCAACGCACACCCCAATTGTCTGGGCCTGGGCATCCCCGATGGGGTGGCCTTGGCCCTGGGGCCCGATGGGCGGGTAGAGACAGTGGGAGAGGGACAAGCGACGGTGGTACTGAGCAAAATAGATCATAAGTCAGGGAAACAACCCTGACGAAGGTATGACCACAGTCCTATAGACTAAGGACGATATCATGATGTATACTATATACAATTACAACGCCCGACGGCGGAAAGGAGGTGATACACTTGCTTTTCCTAGTACGTCAACGCGGGCAAGGGCTGGTCGAGTATGCTTTGATTCTCGTATTAGTTGCTTTGATTGTGATCGTCATCCTGGCACTGCTCGGGCCCGCAATCGGCAACATCTTTAGCAACATTGTCAACAATGTTTAGCACTCGGCCATAAAGCCCGGCCAGAGCCTTCCCCACCAAGGGAAGGCTCTGGTCTTTTCCAAAGCTATCAAGGCCTCAGGTCGAGTTGCTCGACGTTCCAGAGTTCAGAGGCTTGTGTAGGGTTGGGAGCCAGCCCAACGACCGACTTACGGGCGAGGGTGACCTTCGGACGTTGGAAGAGGGGCAAAACAGGCAAACGCTCAGAAAAGATGCGTTGAGCCTCCACGTGTCCAGTGGCGTACTGCTCACTGCCGGGCAGAGCCTCAAGCGCCAAAAGACAGGCGGCGTCATACTCGTCGTCGAGGAAACCGGCGACGTTCGGCCCGTCCCAGCGGCCTGTATCGGGCACCCTACTGCTCAGAAACAAATCGCACAGGGGATCAGGCGCAGCGCGCCAGGAGAACTGCGCCAGATCGAACCGCCGCCCAAAGAGCAGCCCATCCGGCCCCGGCGTGAAGAGCATATCGGGAGCCACTATCTCCAAGGTGACCTGGATGCCACACGCCCCCAGATAGGCCTGAACGAGTTGGGCTGTCTGCATGCGCAGCGGATCGTCGGTCGTGTGGTAGGCAACCTGGAACGGGGTGCCGTCGACAACACCAGGGATGCCGTGCGCCTCGCGCACGCCGTCGCCATCCTCGTCATACCAACCGACGCCCGCCAGAAGCGCCTGTCCAGCCAGCGGGTCGTGCGCCCAGGAAACCAGTGCATCACCCGCGTAAAGAGGATGCTCGGGAGGAATGTAACTGTGCAACACTCGCCCGGATGACCCCACCAGCTGCTCTGCTATCGCCTGCCGATCTATGCACAGCGCAACCCCCTGCCGCACCCGCTCGTCCTCGAAAAAGTCGGGCCGGTCGTGATCCAAGCTGGGGCTGATGCCAAAAGCCAAAAGCTCCCATCGCGCATCAGGGACCGAAAACTCGTGAATATCCGAAGGCAGGTCGGGAAGCGCGGCGCGCACCGCAGAGGCAGCATCGTGCGTGACCACGTCACAGTAACCGGCTACAAATTCCTCGGCCAGCACAACCGGGTCGGGGACAAACCGGAACACGACTTGATCCAAACGGGGCAGCCCGCCCGAAACGCGAAAATAGGCCGGGTTGCGCACCACGGCGAGGTGGTCGCCAGGCACCCACTCGTGGATGACAAAAGCCCCCCACCCCAACGGCTGTCGCGTGGAGACGTCGGCAGTGAGCAACTCGGCAGCCGAAAGATGGGACCAGGCATGGCGGGGCAATGGATGCCAGAAGCTGAGGTAATAGAAGTGATCCAGATAACCAGGGACGCCGACCCAGACGACAGTATGGTCATCGTCGGCGCGGTACTCGGCGGTGCGCTCGATGATCGTCTTGTCGGTGGGCGTCGCCGGATCGGCGGCAAGCTCAAAGGAAAACACCGAGTCTGCGGCGGTGAGCGGCACGCCGTCGGACCAGGCAAGTCCAGGTTGAAGGGTGAACGTCACCACCATCCGCTGCATCTGGATGGGCACGCCGTCGAAAACCACGCGCTGCCCGCCGGCATCCTCGACCGTCACGCCAGAGGCCAGCGCCCCCACCTCTCCATCGGCAGCGAGCACACGCTCCCCCGCCTGGACGGTGACCGTCTCAACAGCAGCGCTCGGACTCGACCGGACGTACTCGTCCGCAGAGTCTGCGCCTTCAGCCAAGCTGGGTAGACCGGCGAGGATGACCGGCTGGTGGGTGTACGTGCGGCTATCCAGCGGGCCGTCGTAGATCGCCTGCCAGACGTGTTGAGCGGCGATGCTATCCGTGCCGTAGAGATAGAGGCTATCAGGCTCTTCGAGCATGCAGACGGTGAGCACCTTGGGCTCAGGCGTTGGAGGCGGTGTGAGGGTGGGCTCAGACGTCGGGAGCAGGGTCAGCTCTGTACAACATGCCGTGCAGAGCGCCAGAACGGTCGAGAGTGCAAAGACTACCTTGCGTTTCAAGTTGCAGCTCCTTCACGACAATGTTCGCAATAACGGCTGCATTCTACTTTCCAGCGCAGCGCTTGTCAAGCAGGAGGGACGAGCATATAATGCCCGCATCATGCCCGAACTACCTGAAGTCGAAACAGTAGCTCGCGGGTTGCACGCCGCGCTCATCGGACGCACGATCACTGAAGTGAAGGTGGTGTGGAAACGCAGCGTAGCTGCACTCGATCCGGACGCCTTTGCCCGTCGCCTCGTGGGCCAGGCAATCGCCAACGTAGGGCGGCGCGGAAAGTGGGTGGTGATGAGCTTGAGCGGCGGCGACACGCTGCTGCTCCACCTGCGCATGTCCGGGCGGCTGATAGTGGAAGAGGAGACCTGCCTGGACGCCCGCCACCTACGGGCGCTGTTCTTGCTGGACGATGGCCGCCGCCTGAGCTTTGTGGATCAGCGTAAATTCGGGCGGCTGCACCTGACAGACAATCCCGACCAAGTGCTGGGGGGCCTGGGGCCTGAGCCGCTGTCGGACGAGTTCACAGCGGAGCGGCTTGGCGAGATGTTGAAGCAGCGACGTGGCCGCATCAAGCCGCTGTTGCTGAACCAGCGTTTCCTGGCCGGGCTGGGAAACATCTACACCGACGAGACGCTGTGGCAGGCGCGCATCCACCCACTGCGTCCCGCCAACACGCTCACTCCCGCCGAGGTGCAACGCCTGCACGGGTCGATTCGATCCGTGCTGACGGCAGCTATCGCCAGCAGCGGCACGACGCTTGACGACGACAATTACCGTCAAGCCGACGGACAACCGGGCGAGTTCCTCGGAAAACTGGTCGTTTACGGACGGGAAGGACACCAGTGCCCGCGCTGCGGGCAAGCCATCGAACGCATCACGGTTGGCCAGCGCGGCACGCATTTCTGTCCGCGATGCCAGTCTTTGCAAGGAAAAAAGCTTAAGGTTCAAGGTATTGACAACGAAGGAAATTTGGCCTAAAATGAAAGTAGAAATCGGGACAACCGCCCTGTCGCCTCCCGGCGTCGCCCTAGATAGCGCATCTCAGTAAATAGCGAGTCCAGTACTAGAGAGCGAGGGCCAGACGGAGCACCCGTCCAGAAAGGCGAGTTCGCTGGGACAGGCACAGGGGGATTAAGAGCAGCGGCCAAGTTTATTGCTGTCCGGCCGCTGCTCTGTTTTTCACTTCGCACCTTCGGCATCGCTTCCTACGATCCACGTCTGGTAAATTGCAAGGTGCCTATCGCCGGTGACCTTTTCCACGGCAGCCAGCCAATCCTCAGGCGTAGCGATATTGTAGCGGTTGTCCCGAAAGTAGACCTGTAACACCTCAAAGAAAGCGGCATCGCCGATCGCTTCCCGCAGATTGTGAAAGTACAGCGCCCCCTTGTCGTAAACGACTCGCCAGTACAACCCGGAGCTATAAGAAGAGGCAGGCAAGCCAGCCGGCAAATCGAGACCACTCCGAACCAACTCGCGATGTGTGTGAATAAACTCTGCATTAAGCACACCCCTGGCCCTCTCCGGCCCATAGACCGCCTCGTAATAGAGAAACGTGCTGTATTGGGTCAGCGCTTCATCCAGCCAGGGTTCGTCCACCTGATCGCTCCCGACCAAGCCAAACCACCACTGGTGGGCCACCTCGTGCGCCGTCAGCCACTCGACGCGAGAGCCCGTAGGATACAGAGAATCCTCGATGACCACAAGGCCCGGGTACTCCATTCCCCCCAAGTAATTCGGCGTCTCCACCACGTCCAACTCGGTGTAGGGATAGGGTCCGAAAAGGTCCGAGAAAACCGATAGGGCTTGATCGGCAACGTCGAGCGCCAGCAAGCCCCCCGTTTCGTGTCCCGTGTAATAATAGCTGTTCACCACGACGTCGTCCACCATCCGGCTGGCTCGCTCGTAATTCTGTCCCAGCACCAAGGCAAACTCCCGCATAGGGGCAGCCTCGCAGGCCCACGTCCCGTCCCGCGGCGGACCACAGGAGCCGGAGGTGATCACCGTGAACTCGGCAGGCACGCTGATCGTCACCTCGTATGAGGCCACGTCCGCGTAAACGTCATCGCTATGCGTCGGGGCGATCTCTACGTTCCATCCTTCGTCGTCGTAGACAGGAATAAACGGATAGACGTCGGGCAATGCCATCACACCATTCACGTACGAGAACAATCCATGCCCCGCGGCACGGGTGGTAGGCACTCTGACATTGAAATCCATAGTCAGGGTCACCGCCTGCCCACCCTGCAGAAGCGATCCCATTGGAAGCCGCAGTGCAGAATCTTGTAGCTCAGCAATCGGGGTAACGGCCCGCCCGTCCACGAAAATATTCGTGACGGTCATCGTTCCACCATAGTTCGGTGTGTTGGGAAAAAGGCGCAGGTAGAGATCTTTTAGCGGCCTGTCCTCCGTGTTCGTGTACAGCACCTCCTGATGGCCCGTCACCTGAGCCAGAGACGGTTCGATCACCAACTCGATCTCATAGTGTGTGAGGCCACTACAGAATGTCGTATCTCCGGCGAACCCGGGGAGCAGGCAATCCTCCGGCAGGGGAACAGGGGTAGGCGTGATCGTGGGCACAAGCGTCGGCATTGGAGGAAGAGTAGACATTCCCACGGGCGCAGCCTGGGTTTCAAAGGCAAATCCGCTCTCGGTAGAAAAAGGGGCAGGAGAGGCGGGAGTCGATTCACCGGACAAGCAACAGGCAGAGGCTAGACTCAGGCCAAGTAACAGAACCAAACAAACGGTCTTGGATAAACCAGTTGTCACCCGCATTTCCCCCCCTAAAAAGCCGAAGATGTTGGCCTAGCGATCGCCTTCCATCACATATCGCGTTATCTCCCCCACGCTCAACCCCTTGATGCCCAACCTTTCCAGCGAGCGCCCACGTCGCCAGTAATCGGTGCGGTGGATGATACAAGCCAGCCGGATGATGCTATCGATGCCTCGAACCGACACGCCATACTGCTGTCCCAGCGCCGCTATGGGCACCAGGCTCATCGGCACATCCTCCGTGATGTAACGATGGTTCAGTGTAGCGGGAGCCCTGATGCCGCGATAGCCGGGTTGGTTATGGATCGCCTCGTGTAGGTCCTCGCCCGTGGCGTCGTACGCCATCCGAAGCCACTCCATCCCCGTTCGCGCGCGAATGCCCAGTGACGCAGCGACCGTCACTCGCTCCCGATCAAGCGCCTCCAGAACACGGGCCACCGAGGTAGTCACGCCGTCGATGTAAAACTGGAACTCACCGCCTGTGGACTCGATGCGCCCGGCGTTGAGCAAAGTAAGGGTCGGATGAAAAATAGCGCCCATATTGTTAAGGCTGGTTTGGAGAACGTTCTTGCCATCTATAAAGCGTGGGTAAGCATCAAATAGGGCTTCTAGCACCTTTAGCGTGCGCGTTGCCGGCAGTGCAGCCAATGGGACCGCGTCCTTGATACGAAAGATACGCGCCTGAGCCGGTCCCTCTGACCGAGCCGCATAGATCAGTGTCTCTGCTTCGGCAACAGTAACGTCGACCTCGCAGCCACACTGACTCAACACGTGGACAAACTCCAGGGCACCTCCGGTTCGCCCGGGATTCAACACGACAACCTGTCCATCCCGCAAATGCGCAGAGACAGCCCTGGCGACATCGGCGTGAGCTGTGGCGGGCACAACCACCATGACAACATCAGCTCGCTCCAGAGCCTCCGCTATGTCCGATGTAACCAAAGCCAACTTGCCAAAACCGCTGGGACCCTCCTCCCAACCTGCTAGGTCAATCCCCCCCCGCGTCTTGATGGCATCAATGTGCTCCGGCGTGCGATTGTACAACACGACTGGGAAACCCATCAGCGCCAGATGCGCCGCCATTGCCTTACCGCCGTTGCCTGCACCGATCACTGTATAGCGTGTCTTTTTAGCCAAAAGTCCCCCTATTCACCAATCTACCGATGCGTTCTTCCTCCGAGAGCGCCCGCCCCGTCGCCGCATCGACCGCCACGCAGGCTCCGCGCGCGTCGATGCGGGTGACGATCTGCCCACGCGCGAAGGGGTTGTTGCGTAAATGTGGCGCATCCAACAAACCACTCGTCACCGCCCGCGCCAAGGTCGCCGGATCGACAAACGGGTCAGACACGTCCGGCCCAGCCAGAGAGCGAATCGCCTCCAACGTTGTCTGGGCCTCACGCACCAACTCATTCTTGCGCGCCTGCACGGCAGGATCGGCGGTCATGTCCGGCTGGCCGCGCAGCGCATTCTCAATCGCCCGGCGGGCCAGCTTGCACGCCTCGATCACGTCGCCAGCAGTCGCGGCGTGGTGCGCCTCGGTGTGACCCACGACGTGGACGATGTGCGGCCTCAGCGCCATCTGCAGATAGACGCTGGCCGCCAGGTGAGCGCGGGCCGCATCCGTGTCGAGCGGATAACTCAAAAGACCTGTGCGCGTCTGCCGCCAGATGCGGAATCCCCCCTCCCCCTGCCCCCCTCCCCCAAGAGGGGAGGGGGAATCCACCAGCGGCGTGATGATCTCCAAACAGGCCAGCATCTTGGCCAGGTCCATCGCGTCGGAGAGACCCGGCGGGCTGTTGAACATCATCTGGGCGATGTAATCGCGCACGCCGCATGCGCGGGCGTTATAGGCCGAGAGATAGGCCAAGACGACAAAGATCACGTCCGGCGCGTCGCGCATGCCCCAATGATGTGGCTCGTTCAGCTCCACCGGGATAGATCGCTCGCCGTACCAGGCCATCACCCGCTGGTGCTCGCGGATCGAATCCTCCAGACCCCACGGCCCGCGCCCATCCATCTGGTTGAACCAAAAGATAGGGATGGCGCACCAGGCAATGTCGATCGTCTCCACGTACATCTCCGCCAGGCGGATAAAGTCGTCGCTGCCGGAGTAGGAGCGCAGCAATGGAAAGTTGCCCAGCCGGCTGGCCTCGTAGAGAGCGCGATAGTCGGCGGGCGTTCGCACCGGCACCCCACCCGCCCCCGTACGACGCGGGGCCTGCCGCTCGGGGTGGAAGAAGTTGGCCTGCGCGTCCTGGTCGATGCCCAGCGAGACGATGTCCAGCACCTGTGCCCCGGCAATACGGGCGATACCTTCGCGCGTAGCCTCCACCGTCGGCAGGCCAAAGTGATGGCGGATGATGGGGAACGGCGCTTTCCAGGCGATGCGTTCCACCGTCGTCTGCGGAAAGTCAACCTCAGTAGGCTCAACAGGGGACTGGCCCTTGAGGTAAGCCAACACCGCCTCGGGCGGCTCGCTGCCATCGAAAACGCGCTCGAAGAAGCCAAGAGCACGGGCACGCTCGGCCACGGGCGGCGTGCCGCCGAAGGCGAAGCGCACACCGGCCGCGCGCAGTTCGTCCGCCTCCTCCGCAAACGCGCCCAGTAGCCGCTCGCCAGTCTCTGGCGTCAGGCGGTAGGAGACGCCCACCAGAATCTCGCCGAGCTCAGCCGAGGCCTCGGCCTTCTCGCGGCGGACGGCGTCCAGTACCGTCTCAATCGATACCGCCGGGCCAAGAAAAACAACGCGCCAACCGGCCGTCTCGGCCAGGCGCAAAAAGTTCAGCACCCCGGCGACGTGAACACACTCGCCCAACGCCCCGGCGACGACAGTTTTCGTCGCCATCATCATCCTCCCCCCACCGGCGGAAAGATGCCCACCACATCGCCATCCTTCAGCGGATACTCCCTATCCCGAATGACGTGATTGACAAAGATGATCTTGACCTGCTCATTGGGAATCTGCAAGTGCACCAGCAATTGCCCCGTCGTCGCGTCCTCCGGCAGCTCCACTGCCATAGGCTCGCCAATACCCAGGTGCGGGTACCGTTGGCACAGGGTGGCAAACAGCTTGACCTGGATGTTTATCATCGTAACCCTATTATAACCTGAGAGAAGAGAGCCAGCAACAAAAAGAACCCGCCGGAGGGCGTCCGACGGGTTCTTGATCCAGTCGAATGGATATCAAGCCCCGAACACGGCATCCAGCGTCTCGTCCGGTACGTCCCAGACGACATCGTGCGGCGGGAGCTTTTCGTATTTCATGAACTCTGGAATACGATCGTCCGCCTTGGTAAAGCCAGCCGCCCGGTTGA
>CAZWPV010000054.1:0-10424 GCA_964635485.1 uncultured Anaerolineales bacterium | reverse complement strand
CCCGCCGTGTACTCCAGCGCGTCTCCCGGCCTGGCCTGAGCCGTGTCCATCCCGATGGCCATCGCATACCGCGCCATCCCCGACCCGACGAAGCCGATGGCTGCCTGGAGCGCCTCGGTGCCGGCCTTGCAGGCAAACTCCCAGTCGGCGGCCTGCGTGTGAGGCGTGGCGCCGATGGCCTCGGCCACGATGGTCGAAGTTGGCTTGACAGCGTAAGGATGCGACTCGCTCCCAACCCACACGGCGCGGATCAGGGCCGGATTCACGTCGCCCGCGCGGGCCATCGCATTGCGCGCCGCCTCGATGGACATCGTCACCACATCCTCGTCCAGCCCGGGGACCGATTTCTCCTTGATCGGCGTACCGCCTTTGCCGTCCGTCCATATCCGCTCCACCTCGGTAGCGGGCAGGCGGTAACGCGGCACATAAGCCCCGTAACCGACGATACCGACATCGCGATCAGGTTTTAATGCTGTGCAATCACTGTTATCAGCCATATCAATTCGCGTTGCGCATTTCGGCAAGGATCGCCCCCGCCTTATCCGACCTTATAACCCCATCGGCAGCCATCCGTTGCACAACCAAATCAACTTCATCCTCGCGAGCGCCTGCGGCGACGGCCACCTGCCGGGCGTGGAGCCGCATGTGACCGCGCTGGATGCCCTCCGTCGCCAACGCCCGAATCGCAGCCAGGTTCTGAGCTAGCCCTACCGAAACCACAATTTCGGCTAAAGCACGCGCGCTGCTTACCCCAAGAATCTTGAGCGCCACCTGCGCCCCCGGATGTACGCGCGTGGCCCCACCCACGGTGCCCAGGGCCAGCGGCATCTCCAGCGTGCCGGTCAGGTTTCCGTCGTCGTCGCGCGCCCAGGTGCTCAAAGCGGTGTAGCGGCCCAAACGCGCCGCGTAGGCGTGAGCGCCCGCCTCGACAGCCCGCCAATCGTTGCCAGTGGCGATGACGACCGCGTCCATGCCGTTCATGATGCCCTTGTTGTGCGTCGCAGCACGGTAGGGATCGGCGGCGGCAAAGGCCCAGGCCTCGACGATGGATCGCGCCACCTCCTCGCCGGAAAAATCGCCGGAGGCCAGTGCGTCCACCGGCACCGAGCAGCTCGCCCGCGCCAGCCGGCGGTCGGCCAGATTTGAAAGGATCCGCAACAAAACGCGCCCACCAGTGATCTGCTCGACCCTGGGCGCCAGCGCCTCGCAGGCCGTGTTGACGGCGTTGGCACCCATCACGTCGACGCAGTCAAAGACGAGATGCACCACCAGCATCGGGCCAACGGCGGTATCTTCCAAGACACGCACTTCCAGATCGCACGCCCCGCCGCCCAGGCCGACGACGACCGGATCGGTCTCATCTGCCAAGGTCAATAACTCCTCCCGCGCGGCCAATAAAGCGGCACGCGCGGCCCCCGGATCGGCGACGTCGAGCACCTGGATCTGGCCGATCATCTCCGGCGGCGTCGTGCTCGCCTGGAAACCTCCACCCGCGCGTGCCAGCTTGGCGGCGTAAGAAGCTCCAGCCACCACCGAGGGTTCCTCGATGGCCATCGGCACCAGCACGTCGCGCCCGTTGACGAGAAAGTTGACCGCCACACCCAGTGGCAGCGCGTGCAGACCGATCACGTTCTCGATCATCTGATCGGCGCGGTCGAGGCCCATCGCGCCGCGCAGTGTGGCGGCCTCGTCCGCCGTCAGATCTGCCCACAGAGCGACCTGTTCAACGCGCTCGTCGAGGGATTGCCTGTAAAACCCAGTCAGACGGGAAGATTTCGTCGCTGCATTCATATGTCAAAGCTTCTATTCAAACCAAGCCGCCGGACACGCTTGGGGTCCAGCGGTTGAGCATATTGTACCATCGCCGCACTATCAAAACCTATCAGATTCGCCAAATATAGTACCAAAGTACCAGGGCGATCCTGTCATGCTCAAAACCGCCTGCTTCCGGTTTTGACGCGTGCCTGTTATAATACGGTGTATGATTCCACTAAGAGACACGATACCGTCACGTCGATTCCCCATCGTCAACGTGAGCATGATCGCCGTCAACGTGCTGGTCTTTTTGGCCGAAGTTGCGCTGGGCGAGGAGGGATTATACCGATTCATCGCCGCCTGCGGGTTGGTGCCTGCCAACTTCTGGCAGGGCGGCTGGCTCACCCGCTGGTGGACGCCGTTCACGTCGATGTTCATACACGCCGGCTGGCTGCACTTGATCTCTAACATGCTTTCACTGTACATCTTTGGCGACAACGTCGAGGACCGCATAGGCCACTTCCGCTACCTCCTGTTCTACCTGGGCAGCGGCCTGGCGGCCAGCGTCACCCACTTGACCGCCTATGCCGGCTCACAGACCCCGACGGTGGGTGCCAGTGGAGCCATCGCAGGCGTGCTGGGAGCCTATCTGGTGCTTTTCCCCCGCGCCCGCGTCCTCACCCTCGTCCCCATATTCTACTTCATTCGCTTCGTCCAGATTCCCGCCGTGATCTACCTTGGCTTCTGGTTCGTCTCTCAGCTATTCAACGGCTTTCTCGTGCTGGCCGCCGCGGGCAGTTCCTTCCAGGGCGGCGGCGTGGCCTGGTGGGCGCATATCGGGGGATTTGTCTTTGGATTGGCAATCCTGGGGATCGTCCGCCTCGTCACCCCGCGCCAGCCTCCCGCCCCACCCCCTCCGTATTATTATGTCAACCAACGCCGGAGATGGTAATAACCAGGCTGCCAAAGGTGTCAATCAATCACCACAGAAGAACCATTCCAAGAGCAGCGATATGAAAGCACGTATCCCAGGCATCCTCCTGCTAATGCTCACCACCCTGCTTCTCAGCTCGGTGCTGGCGTTCGAGCTGCGCCATGCCGAGCGCATCTATCCGGGCGTGTGGGTGTGGGGCGTGGACGTGGGCGGGGTGCGGCCTGAGGAAGCCGCTGCCGCTCTGGAAGAGCACCTGGAATTGAACACGCTATTGGTCACGCTGCGCGGGCCGGATCGCTCGTGGGGCGTCCGCCCTGCGGATCTGGGTCTCCAACTCGACGGCGAGGCCACGTTGGCGCCGGCCTATGCAATCGGACGCGAAGGCTCCTGGCTGGGCAATCTATCGACTCAGCTTCAACTGTTGACCGAAGCCAGGAACCTGCCGCCCGTCGCCATCTATGACGAACAGACGGCCCGCTTCTACCTGGAGGCCCTGTCCGAGGAGGTCTACGTCCCGCCGACCGACGCCACGCTCTCCCTCAACGGCACCACGCCGGTGGTCAACTCCTCCCAACCCGGGCGATACCTCGACGTCGATGCGACATTGGCAGCGCTATCTCCGGCTGTAACCTCGCTGCGCCCCGCTACGGTCGATTTGGTCATCCGCGAGATTCCGCCCCCCATCGCCGACGCCGAACCGGCCCGCGCCGAGGCGGCGGCTCTGCTGGATGGCCCATTGACGCTCACCCTGGCCCACCCACGCGAGGGCGACCCCGGCCCGTGGGTCATCGCACCGGAACAACTGGTGACGATGCTGGTCGTGCGCGCCGAGGGCAGCGAACTACACGCCGCATTGAACGAGAGCGCGCTGCGGGCCTGCCTGGAGACGCTGGCCCCCTCGCTGGTGATCGAGCCGGTGGACGCCCGCTTCAACCGGGACGAGGACACGGGCCAACTGGAGCCTATCAGCCCCAGCGCGGAGGGCCGCGTCCTCGACGTAGGAGCCAGCACCGTGCGCATCGTGCAGGAGCTGACGACGGGCAACCGGTACATATCCCTCGTCGTGCAGCCCGTCCCGCCCCGCTATCCCGATACCGCCACCGCCGAGGAGCTGGGCGTCACCGACCTGGTGGCCGAGGGCGAGTCCTACTTCATCGGCTCCCCCGCCGGGCGGGACCACAACATCCGGCTGGCGGCGACCAAATTCCACGGCGTCGTCGTCGCGCCAGGCGAGACCTTCTCCTTCAATACCTACCTTGGGCCGGTAACCAAGGAAGAGGGATACGACGAATCGTTCATCACCGCCGGCGAGCAGTTGCAGATGGGGATCGGCGGCGGCATCTGTCAGGTCTCTACCACCGCCTTCCGCGCGGCCTTCTGGGGCGGCTATCCCATCGTCGAGCGCTGGTACCACTACCAACGCGTGGGATACTACGAGCTGCGGGGTGGCGGAGTGGGAATGGACGCCACCGTCTATTCGCCACAAGTGGATTTAAAGTTCCTCAACGACCGGCCCTACCCGCTGCTGATCCAAACCGAGGTCGACGACGAGACCCACCAGTTGGCCTTTCGCTTCTACTCCACCGACGACGGCAGGCGGGTGGAGATGGAGGGACCAGAGATCACGGACGAGACGGACCCCGGCCCCCCCATCTACGAGCTCGATGAGGACATGGCGCCGGGGACGGTGGTCAAGTGGCAGTCGGCAGTGGGCGGACTGACGGCGACCATCGTGCGGAAGGTCTATGACGCAGAGGGGAACCTGATCTCCCGGGACGTCTTTGTCAGCAAGTACGCGCCGCGCCGCGCGGCCTACCACTACGGCCCCGGCTACGTGCCGCCGGGGGAGTAGCAGAGCAACAAGCTACCGCCGAATTACCCTCACCACCGCCCGCAACTCTTCCGCCCGCAGCAGCGCCACCGCCCCCAGGTAGATCGCTGCCCCCAGTACGACGCCTCCACCGCCGACCAGGAGCGCGGGGGCATCGGCCAAAAGCGCCCGCCAGCCCAAAAGGGCAGCCCCCATCGCCAGCGCCGCCAGCCCGCTCTTGGCGCATGCTGCCAGCATCCGCCAGCCCTCTATGCCGTGCAGCCGCCGCCGGATCAGCACCAACAGCACACCAGTCTCCAACAACGTGGCGACCGAGTTGGCCAGCGCCAAACCGCCGTGCTCCATCCAGCCCTGCGACGCGAACGCACCCGGCAGCGTCAGGCTCAGCGCCAGGTTGAGCGCCATCGCCAAGCCGCCCACCCACACCGGCGTGAAGGTATCGTGCAGCGCGTAAAAGGCGCGGGCGACGATCTCGAGGCCGGAGTGTCCCACCAGACCCAGCGCGAAGAAGGCGAGCGCCCAGGCAACCTCCGCAGTCGAGGACTGGTCAAAGGCCCCCCGTTCAAAGAGGATGCCCACCAGCGGCTGGCCCAGCGCCAGCAATCCCACCGTGGCCGGGATGCTGAGGAAAAAGACGGTCCGCAGGGTCGCTGCCAGCGTGCCCCGCATCTCGTCGCGCTCCCCCTGCGCGACCTGCTGGGCAAAGGTGGGAAACGCCGCCGTCCCTATCGCCTGCGCCAGAACGCCCTGCGGCAGCAGCATCAACAGCCAGGCGTAATTGATGGCCGATACGGCCCCTTCGCCCATCGTCGAGGCCAGGTTGTTGTTGACGACAAAGTTGATCTGGGTGATGGCCGTGCCCAACACGCGCGGCGCCATCAGCCGCCCGACCTCGCGCACGCCGGGGATGCTGAGGCCCAGCGTGGGAACGTAGCGCGCGCCGCGACGCAGCAGAACGGGAACCTGCACCAGCAGGTGCAGCGCGGAACCCGCGACGACGGCGACGGCGATCCCACGCACGCCAAGGCGCGGCCCCAGGAGCAGCGTCCCGCCGATGATGGAGAGGTTGTAAAGCGAAGGGGCCAGCGCGGGAAAGACAAAATGCTGGTGGGCGTTCAGCGCGCCCATCACGACGCCGCTCGCGCCAAAGATGATGGAGGAGAGCAGCATCAGCCGCAAAAGGGAGACGGTGAGCGCCTGCTGTTCCGAATCAAAGCCGGGGGCGATGAGCGTGCGCACCAGTGCTGGCGCGAAAACGGCGATCAGAACTGCCGCGACCGTCAGCACGATCACCACCAGGTTCGCCACCGCCGAGGCCAGCCTCCAGGCACCTGCCCGGTCATCTCGGGCTAGATGATGGGCGAAAGCGGGGATAAAGGCCGAGCCCAGCGCCCCGCCCGCGACGACGAGAAAGATCATCTCCGGGATGCGCGCCGCGGCCATGTAGGCATCGAGCTCGCCGGACGTACCGAACTGCGCGGCGATGGCCATCTGGCGCACCACCCCCAGCAACCGGCTGAGGGCGAAGAGCGCCATAACGATCACGGCCGCTTTTGCGATTTGACGTCCGCCTGTACCCACATTCGATCTCCTGGGCGAGGATTATAACATCTTGTGGCTGTATGGGAAAGCCAACCTCCCGCAGATCAGAGATCTACGGGAGGTTGAGCAAGGTGAGGAAAGGAATGGAAGGATTACTTCTCTATGACGATAGCGCCAGAGCCCTGGTCTATCTTCATTTCAATCGTGTGATCTGCCGTACCAAAGTTTTCGGTCTCCCACACGCCGTCATCGCCGCGCTCGCCGCTCACCAGCTCGAACCGCTCGTCGGGGCGAAAAGCGCCGCTCCCTGAATCGAGCACCACACGCGCCCCCACGCCTTTGGGCAGCACGATGTCGAGCCGCCCGGAACCGCCGTCGATGCGCGCCTCAAAGCTGCCGTCGGAAGGCAGGTTCAGCTCGATGGAGCCGGAACCGGCGTCGATGACCAGGCCACTGATCTGCAAGTCGCTCAGGTCAAAATCACAGCGCCCGGAGCCGGCGTCGAGGTTGAGGTCGAGAGGAACCTTTGGACTCAGCTCGACGTTCCACACTGCGTCCGACCCATCACCAAAATCAGGCGGCCAGTCCCACCAGGGACCGGAAAAAAAGGTGTCCAGCTTTACGTCTACCCCATCGCCGCGTTTGTTCACGTCAAAGATGAGCTCGCCGCGATAGACGATGTCGCCCTCGATCAGGTTTGGCGAGTCGCTCAGCGCGCCCAGCGTGCCCGGCAGGCTGGTCCAATCGATGACCACCGAGGCACGCTCCACGTCGTCCAATGGGTGTTCGACGTGGGCCGTCTGCCACTCGACCGGTTCCGCCAGCTCGGCTAATTGGGGGATGCTTTCAGCAAAGAAAGCAAGCGCGAGCGCGCCGCCGACCAGCGCCAGGATCAACACCCCGCTGACGATAGCGCCGACGACCGACCGCCGCCCGATCAGCAGATCAATGCCCAACGCAACCAGCAACAGCGGCCACAGCCGCCACAGCACGTTCCACGACGCCCAGGGCAAGTAGCCCAGGTTGGAAAGCAAGAGCGCCACACCGGCACCAATGATCACGATCGGCCAAAAGAGCGATGGACGCCGCGGTTTGTGAACCCTCGATTCTTGAACGTCCGACATATCACACCTCCGTAATATACGCAGATCATACCACACCGTCGATTGCGCTGCCTATCCACCGGCTATCAGCCGCCTAACAGAGTATACGCGATCGGATGGCAAAAGTTGCAGGGTGCGTTTGTACTTTGAGGTAAAGGCTATCTCGCCGCACAAAGCCAGGGAGTGAGCGCGCTCTACCGCGCAGGGATGTACCCAAACGCAGGGATACCGCAATAAGTCGAACGTAAAAAGTCAACCCAACGGCACGGCAAGCATAACAGCGCCAAGGCCTCCATCCTCGCCAACATCCTCACCTGTGCCTGCACTGTCGCTCGTCTGGTTCGTGAGGCGACCGTCGCTGCCGCTCGAGCTCCTCCGATCGACACCTGACTCAGGGGGCAGCACACGGCCTGCGTGCCTGTGCTGCCCCCGATCCTTGAAAGAGACAGCTCGCCCATTTTGTCGTCGCCTTTCAGTCGACGAGCTATCCACGTGCGCCCATTCGCCGCCTCGTAGCCCGTGCATGCACCCCCACACCCTCATTCTCACCTGCCATCTCTCCGTTCACCGTCTCGGCCCTGCTCACACGCCGACTTATTGTGCTCACTGCTGGGCACCATCCGAGTCGGCCAGTCGACTTATTGCGCATCGGGCTTGTCAGCCTCATCCCCGGCTCCGGGTATGGTTCAGAGTATTGGGAAACGCCAAGTGAGGTGCCATCCCGCCGAGCTTGTCGAAGGATACAGGTTTGCGAAAGCCACCTATTCGATATAACCGTTCACGGGAAAAAGCCAGAATGTCCCACCTGTGGCTGGAGAGAAATGGCCAGCGGGTTTTGGGAACGGCAGCCCCCAGAAGCTTTTTACTTGGAAGAAGCCCCGACCTGTAATCGGGGCTTCTTCACCCCCTCCTTCTGCCAGGGAGGCAGAGAAGGGGGTGATTTTTATCCATTTACCGATTTCCACCCTCCCCCACCGACCACGAGCGGCCGGCTCACTCACAGAGAGGGTTGAACGCTTACTCTTCGATTTACCTGTGCTTCGCACGGCTCGCGCAGAGCGTCTTTGCGGCGCAATGCAACAAAACGGGAATCGCTGAGCCAGAGAGTGGAATCAGCTACTGTATAATGACCTCAACGGGTCCGGCAAGCCTGCACCAATACTCATCGAGGAAGCCAATGGTCAACCACAGGTGATAGGTTCCGGGCTGCTCGATGGAAATGTGGTCCTGGTGATAGAACTGCTTGTTGGCGTAAAGCTTCGACCATGAATAACTGTTCTGATACTGTCCAGTCTCTTCCACCGCCACGCCAAGCGACTTGTATTCGATGTCGCTGCCGGTCTTGTTCGTCACCCACATATGAAACTTGATTTCCCCCCCAGCCGGGTAGGGACCCGGTGCCCCCTCAACCTGAAAGCTGTCGCCAACCACGCCCCGGCATTCTGCAGGCGCAGGTGTAGGCGGTACCGGCGTCTTGGTCGGTACGGGCGCAGCCGTTGGAGGAATTGGAGAAGCCGGCGGGACGACCTCCGCCACACTATCTGTATTGTAAGGCGTGACAACCCAGCCGGCTACCCAGCCCGGCGTGCCGCCGTAGTCGATCTGCCACCAATCTCCGTAACGACCGGTCACAGCGGCCTTCTGGCCCGGCTCAAGGCGCCCTATTTCCTCAAAGCTGGTGCCAGGACCACTACGGACGTTGACCCCCTTATCGCTGGCCTCGACCATCGCCGCCGGCGTGGTTGCCGTAGCGGGCACGGCAGTAGGAAGTATCGATGTAGGCGGCATAAACGTAGCGGTCGGCAGCGGCGTATGGGTAGGCACGACAGTCGGCAGAACCACCGGCGCTGAGGTTGCCGTGGGGACTGGCTGGGTAGCCTCGGCCTGGGGCTGCCCGCCCCTGAATAAAATCAAACCCGCCACAATGATCCCAATGCCGAAAAGCACCAGGATAGCCCACCCAGCAATCAACCACACATTGACTCCCTGTCCACCAAACGAACCTGAATCTTTCATCATAGCCATCCCCCCTATAACTCTTCGCCCAGCAGTATACACTGTCCCTGTGAGAAGTCAATGCAAAGCCGGATTCAAAACCACCAGGAATGGAAACCGGGGCAGTCTCACACCACCCCGGCATTCCACAACTCACCACGGGTTGCTCAACCTGAGCTATCGGCTATCCAATTTGGATTTCAACAGGACCGTCTATATTGACACAATAGCCATCGTTGAAGCAGATGCGCATCCACAGGTGGTACGTGCCTTTGTTGAGGGTGAATTGGTTAATGTGATCGATCCATTCCTTGCTCTGTCCGGTCTCAAGTCTAAGCGGCTCACCTCCGCCAGGCCCACCCCAGCTCCTCTGATAGTCCCCGGTCTCTTGCACCCAAACCCCCCATTTGACAATTTCTCGACCGTCACCTGAGGTGTTGGTAATACTCATATAGAACCAGACATCGCCTGCGTTACCAAATCTGTCATTGGGGTTTATGTCATCGTCCTCCTGCTTATTTCCCACAATAAAAGCGTTCGATACGATCCCACGCGTGTCAGGAGTGGCGGTCGCAGGAATTGCAGTAGGCGGCCCGGGGGTTGACGTGGGTGGGACTCGCGTCGGCGGGATTGGGGATGGCGGCGGCACGACGTCCGGCACACCCTCCGTGTTAGAGGCAGTGACCACCCAATTAGCCACCCAGGCCGGGGTGCCGGCATAGTCGACCTGCCACCAATCTGCATACTTGCCGGTCACCCTGAGCGATGCACCTCCCTCAATGCGACCCACTGAAGAAAAATTCGTGTCCGGCCCGGAGCGAAGGTTCACCCCACCCGCCTGAGCAACGATCATCGGCTCGGGAACCGGGGTCTCTGTAGGTATTGCGGTAGGAGCCAGCGGCGTGTCCGTCGGCAGTGGCGTATAGGTCGGAATGACCGCGCCTGCCGGCGGCTGCACCACACCGGGCACAACCGAGGTCGCCGTAGGCGATGCTTGCCCCTCGGCAGGCTGTCTGCCTTTGCCCAGGCTAAAACCCAGCCATAGCATACCAATGCCAATGAGCACCACCACGAACCACCCGACGACCATCAGCACAGTACGCCGTTGTTCAACCTGAAAATCCGAGCTTCGCATACGCCCCCCTTTAATCTATATTTACCCAACCCACCCCCCCACACCCAAAACACGTCAGCGGCGGGCTCCAAATTCAAAAAACAGCCAGCCAAGAGGCACCCACCCCCCAGGGCCTAGTATAAGCCCAGT
>CAZWPV010000053.1:0-10463 GCA_964635485.1 uncultured Anaerolineales bacterium | reverse complement strand
TCTGGGGGCGCCCGCACCTGATCGTGGCGGGGCTGATGCCGATGACGTGGGGGGACGCGCTGGCCGCCGTCGTCGGGCGGCGCATCGGGCGCAGGCGGTACACGTTCCTGGGAAGCACCCGCTCGGTGGAGGGGTCGATGACGATGTTCCTCGCCAGTTGGTTGGCGACGTCAGTGGTGTTGCTGCTGTTGGGGACGGTTGATCCAATAGCTGCGTTGTTGGTCTCCGCCGTGACGGCGTTCGGCGCGGCGGCCGTCGAGGCGGCCTCGCCGTGGGGGATCGATAATCTCACCGTGCCAGCGGTTTCGGCGCTGATTCTGGCGCTGCAGTTGCCCTAGTCAGCCTGGGGCCGTGGTGCGTAACTCCAAAACACGCCTGGACTGAGAGCAATTACGCTTTCCCTATTACTCCTTGATCATGAACTCGGCGATGAATTGCAGTTCGTCCTCGATGAGGACGTGCACCGCATAGTTCCCCACCTCCCAACCCGTCGAGGGCTGACAGTAATAGGACGTCCTTCCCCGATCTCCCCATTCCCAGAGCGCCGTCTGTGAGCAGCGCTCGAAAGGCTCGTCGTCCTTGTACCAGGCGAAGGTCCTCTCCACGCCGTTCTGCATCCCCTCGTAGGTGAAGAACACGTACATCGCGTGGTCGCCGGGCGGGAACTCGAATCCGGGGTTCACCGGCAGACCGCTGGCGTCTTTTTCCATCGCCAGGGCCGTGAACTTGATGCTTGCCTCGGGCGCGGCGGGCACGGGCGAGAGTTCCGGCGTCGGCCCGCCGGATGGGGGGGCGGTAGGCACAGGCGTAGGGGACGGCGTCGGCGTCGCCGTGGGGCGGCGGGTGGGTACGGCGGTTGGTGGGACAGTAGGGCTTGGCGTGGAGGTATGGTCGGGAAGCGAGGTCGCGCTGGCGGAGGATTCGCGCGTTGGGGTCACGGTCACATCGGGTGTGGTTGTGGCATCGCCGTTCTGCAGGAGCGGGCACACGACCAGCAAGACGATTGCCGCCGCTTGCATGACTACCATGATCAGAAGCCAACGCATCGCCTGTCGAAGGGCCTCTCGACGTATGCCGTAGTATTTGGCGCGACGCGATTTGACGAACTTGGGGATGGATAGCCCTGCCGGGATGACGGATCCGATCAGCAACGCGTAGGCAATCCAGCGCAGACAGATTATAGCACTCAAACCGCCCTACCTCGTGGTATACTTGCCACCCCCCTCCGATTTCGCGATCTACCACTCCACCGGAGGGAACTATACCACAGATAATACCAATTTACCAGTTTACCAAATACCAACCCTACAAGTTCTCCTTGACGGCCAACGCGACCTCGTGGGGGATGCCCGGCACGGCGGCCAACTGCTCGACCGTGGCGGCGCGGATGCCGTCGAGGGAGCCGAATGCCTTGAGCAGCGCCTTGCGCCGCGCCGGCCCCACGCCGGGGACGCTATCCAACTGCGAAGCGGTCCCTGCCCGGCGACGCCGCTGGCGGTGGTGCGTGATGGCGAAGCGATGCGCCTCATCCCGTACGCGCTGCACGAGGAAGAGCCCCTGCGAGCCGCGCGGCAGCAAAATCGGCTTGGAATGCCCGGGCAAAAAGATCTCCTCACGTTCTTTGGCCAGACCTGCCACTGGCACTTGACCCAGCAGATCGAACGCCTGGAGCACTTCTACGGCCACGGCCAGCTGCCCCTTGCCCCCGTCCACGATGAGCAGGTCGGGCAGCTTGCCCCATCCCTTGACGTCTCTTCCACCTCCCCCGGGAGCGGCCTCCTCCGTCACTATCTGCCAGCGACGGAAGCGGCGCTCCAGCACCTCGTGCATGCTGGCATAGTCGTCCTGGCCGTGCACGCTGCGCACTATAAAGCGCCGGTAGTTCGACTTGCGCGGCACGCCGTGGACGAAAACGACCATGCTGCCGACGATCTCTGTCCCCTGCGTCGTGGAGATGTCGTAACACTCGATGCGCGTCGGCGGCCTGGTGAGCTCCAGCGCCTCCTGGATCTCGGCCATCGCCTGCTCGTGCTTGTGGGCGTCGGCCTGCCATTGGGTGCGCAGGGCAGCCAGCGTCTCGGTGGCGTTCTCGGCCGCCATCTGCACCAGCTCTCGCTTCTGGCCCCGGCGCGGCACGCGCAAGCTGACCTTGGCTCCACGTTTGTTCTTCAGCCACTGCTCGATGATGAACGCCTCTTCGATCCGCGCCGGCAGCAGCACCTCGGATGGGACGTAAGCGGCTTCCTCGTAGAATTGCTTGAGGAAGGCAGCTATCACCTCCCGCTCGTCCTCGTCCTGCGTGCCCTCCAGCACGAAATACTCCCGCCCCAGGAGCTTGCCCCCGCGGATGAAGAATATCTGCACGCAGGCGTCGCCCTCCTCGCGGGCGAAGGCGACCACGTCCTGGTCGGCGGTGATCGACGAGACGACTTTCTGCCGCTCGACGATGTGCCGCGCCGACTGGAGCTGATCGCGCAGGGTGGCTGCGCGCTCAAAGTCCAGCCCCTCCGCCGCGGTGTGCATCCGTTCCTCCAACTCGGCGAGCACCTCCTCGCTGCGGCCCTCGAGGAAGCGGGCCAGGCTGCGGACCATCACCCGATACTCCTCCTGCGTCACCGCGCCGATGCACGGTCCCAGGCAGAGCTTGATGTCGTAGTACAGGCAGGGGCGTTTATCCTGCCCGGTGATCTCGCGATTGCAGGTCAGGTAGGGGAACGACCTGCGCAGCATGTCGAGCGTCTGGTGGACAGCGGCAGAGGAGGTGTAGGGACCAAAGTAGCGGCTGCCGTCCTGCTCCATACGGCGGGTGATGAACACCTTGGGAAACGGGTCGGCCCAGGTGATCTTGATGTAGGGGTAGCGCTTGTCGTCCTTGAGGCGCACGTTGTAGCGCGGGCGGTGCCGCTTGATCAGGTTCGCCTCCAGAATCAGCGCCTCCAGCTCCGACTCGGTGACGATGAACTCCAGCTCGGCGGTCTCTGAGGCGATGGCGCGCTCCTTGTCGTTCTTCCAGGAAGAGGGCTGGAAGTAGGAACGCACGCGGCTGTGCAGATCCACCGCCTTGCCCACGTAGATGACCTTGTCGTCCGCGCCGCGCATCATGTAGACGCCCGGCTTGCGGGGCAGGGTTTCGACCTGGGATCGGATGTGGTTTGAGATTTCCATCTTGTGATCCCCTCAATTAGGGGAGATTACCACGATCTCTTGTAACACGATGCGATCATCTACCAAGCGTTCACCGGTGGATTCGACCGCGGGCAGTCGAGTCCCAGTCAGGATGTCGTACATGCCTACAGAAAGTGTGTAAGTGGTCGCGGGTACATCTGGGCCCAGAATGATCGTGTGATCGTCTTGTACAATCTCTCCTCCTTGCCACGTCCAGGTCGGACAAGTCCCGTTTGCCGGGGGAGCATCGTGTTGGGCGACCAACGAGCCTTGTTCATCTTGGAGATGCACAAAGACGTGATAGTTCTCGGAGATGGGCTCATCGGCTCTCCACTGTAGCGTTACCTTCAGCACATCGCCTGCCCTCGCGCTGGCCGAGTTCAGCCGGTAGCTCTGCAGGTGGATGTGATTGCCCAGCCTTACGTTTACTTGGCGCGTTTCCTCGCTCGACGATTCTCCCGGCAATCCGGACGCAACGCGGTAGGCTATGAGCCACTCGTCCTCGTAGAATACGGGCAAGAGATGGGCCATCCGTCCCCTCCACGCGTCCAATTCTTGAGGCGGGATCAAGGGCTTGTGCAAGATGATGTATCGGATGCCCCAAGCGTCGAGCGCTGCAAGTTCCTCCTCAACGTCTAGGGTTAGGTCGGGGGCAAGACCGGCGCGAAGCGGGCCAAGCAGGGGATTTGCGTCGACAAACGCGTACACATCATCGGGCGGACGGGAGATGTGACCGTCGACGATCCTGTGACCGTGGATCGTTTGGAAGAACATGTAGTATTTGGCCTGTTGGCGCCCCATGGGCAAATCCGCCACAGCAAAATCCCCTTCCTCTGTCGCCAGTCTATTGATGAACGAGGATTGCCAGGGCTGTGCGACCGGAAAGGGAAGGAACAGGTATTCGATCAGCACAAGAGCTGCCGGAAGGGCTAGCACCGGAAGCGGGAACGCCTGTCCTCGTGAGGCGGCCTGAAGATATAGCCAGCGGCTGCCAAAGCCGACTAGTACCGATAGAGTAAAGAACAAGAGCACGCTGAAGCGGAGCGGTTGGCGCAGTAGCTGAGAAATGTACGCGGCCCATGGAAGACGGAAGGTGTGCAGCGGCATGCCCCGTAACGTCACTTGCGAGCCCAGCGAGAGGATAAGAAACGTTGCCGCTGCTAGCAGCCAGAAGCGCGTATCGTGCGATGCAGTGACCACGCCGACAATCGCCAGGATCAGAGGTACGTATCCCAGGTAGCTGGGAAATTTCTCGACGATGCGGCTCTGCAATCTCAGGTCCGAGAAGAGCGGGCCAAGTGCCGGATTCTGCTTGGCAGGTAGCAGAAGAGAGGTCAAGTCGTTGCCAAAGCCGACGTTGGCGTCTGCAACCAGCATAGAGGATGTTTTAGCAGTTAGCTGCTCGTACACCATGGGCCACATAAATGGCGCAAGCGCCACAGCAACCACAACGGCGAACAGGACCAGGCGACTCAGTGCCTTGGGCGACCAATCACTGTGCTTAAAGGCAACTTGATAGACCAAGTACATGGCTGCCAAGCCGGTCAGCAACACCATCAGGTGCCAGCCCGAAAACGCCGTCAGCACGAACCACAACGCCGCTAGCCAGACATGCCGGTGCCCTTTCTCGCCTTTGTGTCGGATCATCTCTGTGAGGGAAAGTATGAAAAGTGGCATCCACTGGGTGGAAACTAGATGTAGGTGGATGGCCTCGGACGTGTGGTAGGGATTGAAGGCAAAAACGAGACCGGCGATGAAGGCGGCAGCGCGGGTATTCGTAAGGCGCGCTACAAGCAGGTACATATTAAAGCCACTAAGCGCGAAAGCCAGAAGGATGGTGACGTTATAGGCGGCCAGGTCTCCTATGAGGGGGGCCACGAGCAACGAGATGGCGGAATTGAGGTGACTGAAGCTAAAAAAGACGAGACTGGCACCTTTAGGGTAGAGTATATAGTCCGTGTGGTAGAGATCCAGCCTATCTTTCAACGCCTTTTCCATCCACCAGGTAGCCCATTGGTTGAGCCACACATCTATGTCTTCACCTGCCATGTGCGTCGACAGCTTGATGATCAAGGGCCAGGTCATGGCCAGGGTCAGCAGGACGTAACCCAGCAGGACTCCTGTGTGAACCCAGGGTATCCGTTTCCAGATCTTTGACACAATAACCTTTGGGAAGGTAACTGCCCAAAGCCGTCCGGTCATGGCTCTACTCGCACTTTGGTCAACACAATGTAATTGGAGAGCATCTCCCCTCGATCAGAGAGCACCGGCAGGTGGATGAATTCCCCGTCCTGCTTCTTGAACACGGTGACGCGCACGTCGTAGATGCCTGGCGGAGCATCGCCGTACACGGTGAGCGTCTTGGGGTCCTCTAGCAGATGCCCCACCTTCCAGAGCATCGTTGGCGCGTCCTTTCCCAATGGCCATCTGCTGTCTTCGGCTGCCTTGACCAGTTCTTCACTCACGAGCTGGGCAGAGATGGTGTAATTGCGCTCCATCTTTTGCAGGCCGCGCCAGTAAAGCGTCAGCGTGATGTCCTCTCCAGGCTTTGCTACGCGCCGGTCGAGGTCGTATCCCACCAGCGCCATCCGGTCGCCAAAGTTGACAGAGATGGGGTTGGGAACATCGCCTGGCAGCGCCTTTACTCTAATCTCTCCAAAGCGGACGTGGTCTCCGCTGCTTGCTGCTCCATTGCTGGCAGGCAGGCGCGTCCCGTTGGCATAATTATACAACCCCACCGCCACCTGCGCCACGTCGGGCGCGTAGGCCGTCTCGGGCACGCGGATGACGTACCGGTCGGCCCAAGCGCTGCCCGGCTCCAGACGCGTCGTTGAAAGCAGTCCCAAGCCAGGGTAGGTGTCCCGCTGCGCCACCGGCAGATCCTTCTTGTTCAACAGATGCACAAAGACGGAGTAGGGCCGCTCGGTTGGGGCCAGCGCCTCCCAATAAAGCGTCACCGCTACCTGCCCGCCCGGCTCGACCGATTCCGTCTCCAGATCGTAGCCCAGCAGGCGCACCGCGCCGCCGAAAGCGACGTCCAGCCGGTTCGGAATGGCGGCGACCTGCGCGTCGGTCAGCGGCTCCGGCGGGGCGTAGGCCGGCGCGATCCAGGCGAAGGGCGCGGCTGCGGCCAGCCCCAGCAGGAAGAGCGCAAAGGCCGCCACGAGCCAGCGTCCCCAGCGGCGCGGGAACCAGCCTGCCAGCCCCATCGCCAGCAGCAGCGACCAGACGGAGATGGCGTAAAAGACCAGCCGTCCCTGGGATGACCAGGTGATGCGCGCCCACAGCAGCCAGGGGATGAAGACGAGGAGTGCCCAGAGGAGGCAGAGGATAAATGGCAAATTACAAATGCCAAATATCAAATGACTATCTTGCGATTTGCGATTTGTTATTTGATATTTTAGCGTTGCCACAACTAACCCCAGTGCAGCAATTGGCACGACAGTATTCAGAACCGGGTATGTCCACGCTGCCATCGGCACGTTGATGCCGCCAAAGTTGCCCCAGTAGCCCGCCATGAAGCTAAAGCGCTCGCGCCACAGTTGGTCCAGGTCGGCGGGCACGTCCCGCTGGCCCAGGATCTGGGTGAACATCTCGACGCCGGTCAGATCGCCGTAGAGCCGTAGGTTGCGCAGGTACCACCACCCGGCGATGAGGAGTAGCGGCAGGGCCGTCGCCAACCCGCCGACGACGAACTCGCGCCAGGATCGCCGCCGCACCGCCCGCACGGAAACGACCAGCGCCGTCAGCGGAGCCAGCGCCAGCGTCTGCGATTTTGTGAGCGCTGCTAAACCCAGGACAATTCCCAGAGGCAAATACTCACGCAGCGGGTTTGCGATTTTCGATTTGCGACTTCGTCGTGAGCGCTCAGTCGAACGATTTGCGATTTTGACCAGCATCCACAATCCCAAGCTGCTCAACAGTACCGCCAGGTTATCGTTGTTGACCGAAGCCGAGATGAATACAACCATCGGCGTGAAGGCGTGGATCGCCGCCGCGCCCAGCGCCAGCGCGGGCCGGTCCGGTAGCACCTCGCGCGCGATGAGATAGGTGAGAGTGACCGCCGCCGCGCCCATCAGCACGGAGAGGAAGCGGATAATATGCACCGCCAATACCGTACCCCGCCAGGGGAAGCGCTCCAGCGCGGGGTCGTGGACGACGAGGTTGACGTTGCCGTCGGGGGTAGCGCCAGAGTCGACGTGGGGGTTGATGTGGCGCGCCGCCTCCATGTCAGACGTATCGATCCAGAAGATGGCGACCGCCGAGATCACGTAGTAGAGCGGGGCCTGACTGCCCTCCTGTCGCCAGGGAGTATCGACGCCCGGCTTCTGCACCGGCAGCGACCAGTTGTCGGCGATGGTCTTGACCATCGGATAGTGCCACTTTTCGTCGGAGGCCTCAAAGACGGGCGTCACGACGCTGTAGATCATGCCCAGGAGGGTGAAGATGGCGACGATGGCGGTTATGATGCCGCGTTCCGTACACCGACTCATCCCACCAACCCCGCGAAGAACTCTGCCGTCCGGGCTGCGATGCGGCCCCAGGTGAACTCTTTCGCCAGGCTCACGGCCCCTTTCTCCAACCGCGCCCGCAGGTCGGCGTCGCCCGCAAGCCGCACTACACAGTCGGCCAGGGCGACCACGTCTTCCGGGGGTGCCAGCAGCATGTTCTCGCCGTCGTGAATCTCGGGCGTCTCCACGGCGGGCCGGGTGGTGACGATGGGCCGCCCGTGGGCCAGGCAGGCGTGCAGGCTCCCGTGCCGCAGAGAGACCCCGTCCCGGTAGGGCATCACGCACACGTCCACCGCCTCCAGGCTTGCCGACACTTCTTCCGCCGGAACGTACTCTGTGTGATGCACCCGCCTCGACAGCCCACGCTTGGCGATGAGACGATCCACCTGCTGGGCGTAAGCTGCGTTGGTAGGGTCGGAGCTGCCCACCCGCCCGCCGACGAAGAGCAGGTGCGCCGAAACTCCCCGCGCCACCAGCGCCGCCAGCGTCTCGACCAGGTCCTCGCCGCCCTTTCGCTCGTTCAGAAAGCCAAAGTAGCCCAGCAGCATGTCGTCCGGCCCGATCCTCCACCGCGCGCGCCAGATAGCACGATCGTAGGCGCCGGGCAGGCGGGGGGCGATGTTGGAGCCAATCGGGATGCGGGCCAGATTTGCGATTTGCGGTTTGCGATTTCGTCGTGAGCGCTCAGTCGAACGATTTGTGATTTGTATCTCGTCTTCAACGTTCGTGACGATCACGCCATCGGCGCGCTGGGCCAGCACCTCTACCGCTTTCCACCGCAGCGGGCCGGCCTTGGGGAACAGGTAGGGCGCCTTCAGGTCGTGGAAGGTCACGACTACCGGTGGCCTGTCCCTGCGTTTTGGCACAAAGTGGATCGCCGGATGCATCCCGTAGGCGGCGGTCTGGAACTGGACGTTCAGCACGTCGAGTCGCTCTCTCTGCGCGATCTGTCGTATCTGCTTCCAGCAGCCCCATCCCCAATTGCTGATTTCTCGGTGCACGGGGATTGGAGATTGGAGACTTTGTGAGCGCGGCTCGACTGAGCTCGCCGGAGTCTCAGTCGAACGATTGGCGATTGGCAGGTTGCCACTTACCACTTGCGACTCGCCCGTAATCACGTGCACGTCGTGGCCGAGGGTCGCCAGCCCTTTTCCAAGCTCGCGGGTAAAATCCCCCACGCCGCCTTGATCGGGTGGATATTCGCCGGTGACTAGCCCAATACGCATTCTGTATTCCGACCGTGAAATCTCTACTCTCTAATCTCTGATCTCTGAATCTTGCCCGGCAGCAGGCCTGATTGCAGCACACGCCGGTAGGCGGCAATCCGCTCCGCTCGCAGGGGCCGCCTGTGGCCGACCAGCCACTTGGCCCCTTCTAGCCCTAACTGCCAGGCATAGTTGCCCAGGAGGAACCAGCGCAGTACCTCCCCCACGAAGCGCCCGTGGTGCTTGCGAAAATAGCGCACCTTGCTGGTCTGAAAGTGGATATGGCGTGAGGTCATCACTTGGTCGCTGCTCTTGCCCCCGTAGTGGACGATCTGGGCAGTGGGCAGATAGACCACGCGCCAACCGGCGTCCTTGAACCGCTTGCACCAGTCCAGCTCCTCCGAGTACATAAAGTACCCCTCGTCCATTAGCCCGACCTGCTCGATGGCCTCCCGGCGGGCCATCAGTGCCGCGCCCTTGACCCAATCGACGTCGAGCGTGGCATCGTCGGGCTGGTCCTGGACGTAGTAGCGCGCCAGCAGGCGGCGGGGAGCGCAGGGTTGCAGCCAAGTGGACTCGAAGAAGGCGGTCGCCAGGGTCGGGAAGCGGCGACGGGAGGGCTGTACGCTGAGATCATCGTTCAGCAACTGTGGGCCGACCACGCCCACGTCGGGGTTCTCGTCGGCGTAGGCCACCATCGCCGCCAGCGCGTCGTCGATGACCTCCGTATCCGGGTTCAGGATGAGCACGTAGCGCCCCTCGGCGATGGCGATCCCCTGGTTGTTAGCCGCCGGGAAGCCGCGATTCTCGGTATTGACGATCAGGCGCACGTCGGGGAACTCGGTTCGCACCATCTCGGCGCTGCCGTCGGTGGAGACATTGTCCACGACGATGGTCTCGATGCTCGGAGATTGGAGATCGGAGGTTGAGGCTAGGCACTGCCGCAGCAGGTCTCGCACGTTCCAACTGACGACAACGACGGATAGGTCAACCATCGATTCCGAACAAACGGCGGGCATTGTCTGCCGTAGCCTGTGCCACAGTCTCCTCCGAGACGCCGCGGGCGCGCGCTATCGCCTGAGCGACGTATCGCACGTAGGCCGGCTCGTTGCGCTTGCCCCGGTATGGCTCCGGCGTCAGGTAGGGGCAGTCGGTCTCGATGAGCAGCCGGTCCAAAGGCACCGCTGCCGCCACCGCTCGCAGTTGCTCGGCGTTCTTGAACGTGACCGGCCCGGAGATGCCGATGTAGAAGCCGATCTCCAACGCTTCCTCCAATCGTTCTGGCCCGGCGGCGTAGGAGTGGAGGACGCCGCGCTGCCCCCCCTCAGTCCCCTCCGCACGCGGGGGGGATGCCCCGGAGGGGTAGGGGGGGCTCTGCACCCAATCACGTAGTATACCCAGCACATCATCGTGGGCGTCGCGACTGTGAACTACCACCGGCAGCCCTACCTCCTTTGCCAGCGCCAGTTGGTCGGCAAAGGCCTGGCGCTGCGCCGGGCGCGGCGAGAGATCGCGGAAATAGTCCAGGCCGATCTCGCCGATGGCGACCACCTTCGGATGGCGGGATAGAGCGCGCAGTTGC